>DAIQRF010000006.1:0-18152 GCA_036786505.1 Casimicrobiaceae bacterium
CTCCGCCGGCGCGGCTCCCACGCCCGCACTGGCTCCCGGCGCCGCGCGTCCTTCGTCCAATTCGCCGGCGATCGCGGCGGCCGCCGCCGCTGCCGCCGCCGTGGCAGGCCAGCAAAGGCCGTTTGCCGAGGTGGTGAAGGACGCCAAGGAGCAACCAGGATTTTTCAACCTTTACAGCAAGGACGAAAAAGTGTGGCTGGAGATCAAGCCGGAGCAATTCGACCAGCCGTTCTTCCTGCAGGCCAATCGCACGCACGGCCTCGGCGACCGCGAGCCGTTTCGCAGCCCGATGCTGCGCTCGTACATCGTGGAGTTTCACCGGCTTGGGAACCTGATACAGCTTATCGCCCGGAACACGCAGTTTTTCGCCGCTGCAGGCACGCCACTGGCGCGTGCGGTTCGGGAATCGACCAGCGACAGCCTTCTGTCCGCCGTGCCGGTCGCGAGCCAACCGCATCCGGAGCGCAAGTCGGTACTGATCGACGCCAATTCGCTGCTTCTCGCCGATATTCCCGGCGGCTCGACCGCGCTCGAAGCCGCGTATCACATCCCCTATGGCTTCGATGCGCGCAACTCCAGCTTTACGGGGACGCATAACACCGTGGATCTGACCGGATTCGCGGTGTCGGCGCATTATTCCGTCCCGAAATTGCCGCCGCCGCCGTCGATGACGAGCCCGTCGCACAGCGCTCCGCCGGCGCATCTCGAGGACGAGCGCAGTCTTTTCCTCGGCTATTACTACAGCCTTACCAAGCTGCCGGAGGCGATGACGCCGCGCATCGCCGATGACCGTATCGGTCACTTCATGACTCGCCGCTGGGATTTTTCCTCTGATTCTGCAGCGTTTCCGGAAATCTATTATGTAAAGCGCTGGCGGCTCGAGAAAAAGGATCCCGCCGCCGAGATGTCCGAGCCCAAGGTCCCCATCGTCTATTGGCTCGATCGCAATATCCCTGAGAAGTACCGCGAAACGATCAAGAGCGGTGTTCTCGAGTGGAACAAGGCGTTCGAAAAACTCGGGTTCAAGGATGCGATTCACGTCGAAGTGCAGCCCGACGATGCGCAATTCAGCACCGCCGATGCGCGCCACGCCTCGATTCGCTGGGTTGTGCGCGACGAACCCGGAGCGCTTGCGATCGGCCCCAGCCGCGCCGATCCGCGCACCGGCGAGATTCTCGATGCGGATATCGAAATCGAGGACGGTTGGACGCGCGTGCCACGGCGTCAGGCCTCCGAGCAGTTCGCGCCGCGGGTTGCACAACTGGCGCGCGCGGAGCGCGATACCACGTTCTGCGACTACGGCGACGTGGCCATGGATGAGCTCGCGTTCGCGCTCGATCTACTCGTCGCCCGCGGAGAAATCGAGCCCGACAGCCCCGAGGCCGAGAAATACGTCCTGGCAACGCTCAAGGATGTGGTGACCCACGAGGTCGGGCACACGCTCGGTCTGCAGCATAACTTTCGCGCGTCGACCATCTACACCCAGAAGCAGCTTTCGGACGCGTCGTTCACCAGCACCCACGGCATCGCCGGATCGGTCATGGACTATAACGCCATCAACCTGGCCTTGCAGGATGAGCCGCAGGGCGACTATGTGATGCACTCGATTGGACCCTACGACTACTGGGCGATCGAATACGCATACAAGCCGATCGCGCCCGCGCATGAGAAAGAAGAGCTGGCGAAAATTGCCGCCCGAAGCGGAGAGCCGCAACTGGCCTTTGGCAACGACATCGACGCCGGCTTCGGCGGATCGGCCGAGGGCATGGATCCGCAGGTCAATCGTCGCGACTTAGGGAACGATCCGCTCGACTACGCGATGCGCCGGCTGAAGCTCTCGCGCGAGCTGTGGACGCGCCTGCAGGAGCGCCGACTGAAACCGGGCGAGAGCTACGAGGTGCTACGGCGCAACTTTCTTGCCGGCCTCACTCAACTGGGCAACGCCGGCGTCGTCGGCGCGAAATATGTCGGCGGCGTCGTTTACGTGCGCGACCACGCGGGCAGCGGCCGCGACCCGTTTACGCCGGTGCCCGCGGCCAAGCAGCGGGCGGCGCTCAAGCTCATCGCCGACGGACTACTGTCGGTCGACAGCTTCCGCCTGCGTCCCGAGTTCGTGCGCCGCCTGACCGTGGATCAGTTCGAACGCTTCCGTGACGACGCTGGATTGAGCGCGATCACGCCCGATATCGTCCTGACGACGCGCATGCTGGGCGTACAGCGTGCGATGCTCGACCAGCTGATGAGCGACGCCGTGGCGACGCGGATTGCGGAAGGTGAATTCCGGCAAACCAGGGACAACCAAAGCTTTCGCCTTTCTGAGCTGTACGATGCGCTACAGGACGCCATCTGGAGCGAATTGAAAACCGGCCGGGACATCGGCTCGTTCCGTCGCAATCTTCAGCGCGAATATCTGCGCCGCATCGCCGGTACGCTGCTGCGGCCGTCATACGCGGTTCAGGCCGACGCCCGCGCGCTGCAACGCGAAAACGCTAAACAATTGCTCGCTCAGATCAAGATCGCGAAGTCCAAGAGCTCGTACTCCAAGGAGGCGCGCGCGCATCTGGCGGAGTGCGAAAACACGCTGGAAGAGGCGTTGAAGGCGCCGCTCACGCGCCCGGGCGTATAGGTACGCATTGAAGCCGCAGACCGTCGAGCTGGAACTCTCGCCCGTAGACAACCGCGCGCTGGCCAATCTTTGCGGCGCGCTCGACGCCAATCTGCGCCAGGTCGAGGCGGCACTCGACGTCACCATCGCCCGCCGCGGCGCCGCGCTGACCCTGCGCGGCGCGGCGCCGCAGGTGCAACAGGCGGCCACCGCGCTGCAGCGATTTTACGCTCAGGCGGCGGAGCCGCTTTCGGTCGACGATATCCAGCTCGGATTGATCGAGCTGGCGACGCAGCGTAACGCCGCTGCCGCGCCTCCCGGCGAAGGCGATGCCGGTGCGACTGCGCAGCTTCGCACCCGTCGCGCCGACCTGCATGGCCGGACGCCGAACCAGATTCTGTACCTGCGCCACATTCAGGAACACGACATCACCTTCGGCATCGGTCCCGCCGGCACCGGCAAGACCTACCTCGCCGTCGCTTGCGCCGTCGATGCGCTCGAGCGCGACACGGTCAAGCGCATCGTGCTGGTGCGGCCAGCCGTCGAAGCCGGCGAGCGGCTCGGCTTTCTTCCGGGCGACCTCGCGCAAAAAGTCGATCCCTACCTGCGGCCGCTGTACGACGCCTTGTACGACCTGATGGGATTCGACAAGACGGCCAAGCTGTTCGAGCGCAACACCATCGAGATCGCGCCGCTCGCGTACATGCGAGGGCGCACGCTCAACCACTCGTTCATCATCCTCGACGAAGCGCAGAACACGACTCCCGAGCAGATGAAGATGTTCCTGACCCGGATCGGATTCGGCACCAAGTCGGTCATCACCGGCGACGTAACCCAGATCGATCTCGCGCGAGGACAGAAAAGCGGCTTGATCGAAGCGCGGCGAGTTCTGGCCGACGTGCGCGGGATCGCGTTTACCGTGTTCACCAGCGCCGACGTCGTGCGCCATCCGCTGGTGCAGAAAATCATCAGCGCGTACGAGTTGCACACCAAGAGCGAACGCATCGATGCCCCCAGCGACACGCCGCCGGGCGGAAGATGATCCCGGCGCGGGACCAGATCGCGTCGGCGGACGGCGCGTGGCTCGCGCAGCGCATCGGGTCCGGAACCACGCCCGGCTGGTCGTCGACCGAGATCTATGTCGGCGACAATCTTCTGTCGCCCGACAACTCGACCGTGGTTCCGCTTTTTGCCAAACTGCTGGAGCTCGCGCATTCGCAAGTGCGGGCAACGGCGTGAGCGGCCGCCACGCGCGCCTGTCGCTCAGCGTTCAATATGCCGTCGCCGGCGACGATCTGCCGGCAAGGAGCCTTCTTCGACGCTGGGCAGCCGCCGCATTCGCCAATGATGCCGTTGTAACGCTGCGCTTTGTCGACACCGCGGAAGCCGAGGCGCTCAACCGCAGTTATCGGCGCAAGAGCGGTCCGACCAACGTTCTGTCATTCGTGTACGATGATCGGCCTGGCATGGTGCGCGGCGATGTCGTGCTCTGCTTCCCCTTATTGAGAAAGGAGGCGGCCGAGCAGGGCAAGACGCTCGCGGCGCACTGCGCCCATCTCGTGGTTCACGGCATGCTTCACCTTCAAGGTTACGACCATCGCCGCGCCGACGAGGCGGCCAGGATGGAGGCGCGCGAAGTGGCGATCCTTGCCGCACTCGGCGTCGCGGATCCGTACGCGGCACGCGGCAAGTCACAGACCCAGGCAGCGCAACACCCATCCCGATGACGGCAACGACCGGCAACGACGAACGTAACACCAAGCTTGCGGAAAAACCGACGCTGCTCGAACGGCTGTCGGCTTTTCTGACGCGTGAACCGGAGGATCGCGAAGAGCTCCTTCACCTGCTGCATGGTTCTTTCGAGCGAAAGCTCCTGGACGCCGACGCGCTGTCGATCATCGAAGGCGCGCTGCAGGTTTCCGAAATGACGGTGCGCGATATCATGATCCCGCGCGCGCAGATAGACGTCGTGTCGATCGACGACGAGCCGGCCGGCTTCATCCCGTTTGTGCTCGAGACGCGGCACTCGCGCTTTCCGGTCATTGGCGAAAACAAGGACGATGTGATCGGCATCCTGCTGGCCAAGGAACTGCTGAATTACTATGCGAATCCCGAAAGTTTCAACCTTCGCGACACCCTGCGCCCGGCGGTTTTCGTCCCGGAATCCAAGCGGCTCAACGTATTGCTGCGTGACTTCCGCGCCAATCGAAACCATATTGCCATCGTCGTCGATGAATACGGCGGAGTCTCCGGACTGGTCACCATCGAGGATGTGCTGGAGCAAATCGTCGGCGACATCGAGGACGAGTACGATTTCGACGAGGCCGAGGACAACATCATTCCCGAGGCGAACGGCCGTTACCGGGTCAAGGCGCAAACCGAAATCGCCGACTTCAACGAGGCGCTCGGCAGTGACTTCGGCGATCAGGAGTACGCCACCGTGGGTGGTCTGGTGCTGCAGGGATTCAAACGTCTTCCGAAGCGCAGTGAATCGACCACCATCGGCAACCTCCGCTTCAAGGTCATCCGCGCCGACAGCCGCCGCATCTACACCGTGCAGGTGGAAAAGCTGACACCCATTGCCGACGAAGGACCCGAGCCGGGCGGGGCTTGATGCCCCCGATGCCCGCTGCGCTCGCCACGCTGGCGGCGCTTCTGCTCGGCGCCGCCACCGTCTTCAGCTTCGCTCCTTTTGGAGCGTCAGCGCTTCCGGCGCTGACGCTTGCAGGCCTGTTCGCGCTCTGGCTGCGCACCGATTCCCCGCGCCACGCCTGCGCCCTGGGCTTCGCGTTTGGACTGGGCCTCTTCGCCGCCGGCGTTTCGTGGGTGTACGTCGCGCTCAACGCCTTTGGCGGCATGCCGAAGCTCCTCGCCGCCCTGGGTAGCGCAGGATTTTGCGCCTATCTCGCGCTGTTCCCGGCGCTGGCCGGATGGATCAGCGCACGGACTACCGCGCCTGACTCCGTCGCGCGGCTGATTGTCGCAGCGGCGGCGTGGACGCTTTCGGAGTGGCTGCGCGGGTGGCTTTTCTCAGGCTTCGGCTGGCTCTCGATCGGATACGCGCAGATCGAAGCGCCGCTTGCCGGTTACGCTCCCATCGGCGGCGTGCTGTTGCCGGGTCTCCTCCTCGCGCTGACGGCGGCATGGCTCGCCTATGCCGTTACCAGCATCGACGCTCATCGTCGGCGGACGCTTGCGAGCGCCGTCGTCGTGGCAATCTTCTGGGCCTCCGGGTACGCGCTGACTCGCGTCGATTGGAGCCATCCGGTCGGCGAACCGACGACGGTCAGCCTGGTCCAGGGCAATATCGGACAGGATCTCAAGTTCGAGCCGTCGTATCGCGAAAAGACGCTCGCGATCTATGCCGATCTTGTCGCGAAGAGCCGCGGCCGCCTCATCGTCCTGCCGGAAAGCGCGCTGCCGATGTTCGCCGACGAGGTTGCGCCTGAATACGTCGCAAAGCTGCGCTCGGCGGCGCAGCACAACGGCGGCGATCTGCTACTCGGGCTCTTTTTTTTCGAGCCGCGCACCAGCGCCGATGACGACGATCGTTACTTCAATAGCGTGGTGACCGTCGGCACCGCAAACACTCAGGTCTATCGCAAGCATCATCTGGTGCCCTTCGGCGAGACGATTCCGCTCAAGCCGGTATTTGGCTGGTTCATTCGCAACGTGCTCGCCATTCCGCTCGCCGATCAGACTCCGGGCCCGGCGTTCCAGGAGCCGTTTGCCGTCGCAGGCCAGCGGCTGGCGGTCAACATCTGCTATGAAGACGCGTTTGGCAGCGAACTCGCCCGCCGCGCCGCTGGCGCGACCTTGCTGGTCAATGTCACCAACGACGCCTGGTATGGTCATTCGCTGGCGGCGGAGCAGCACGATCAGATCGCCGCCATGCGCGCGCTCGAGAGCGCGCGGCCGATGCTGCGCGCGACCAACACCGGCATCACCTCCATCATCGATCATCACGGCGTGGAGCGCTCGCGCCTCCCCTGGTTCACGCGCGGCGTGCTCGAAGGCAGCATCGCCGGCCGCGAAGGCGTAACGCCGTACGTCCGTTTTGGCGACGCGCTCGCGGTCGCACTGGCGCTGCTGATCATCGCGACGACGCTCTTTCCGATGCGGCGCTCCCAAAGGAAGTCGCTCGGCGCGTTTGGTCGCGACGCCGGCATCCAGTAACATCGGGACCTTCGCCACGCCCGAGACCCCCAAGTGCTTACGTTCCAGCAGGTCATTCTCAGGCTTCAGGAGTATTGGGGAGCGCAGGGTTGCGCGCTGCTGCAGCCGTACGACATGGAGGTGGGCGCAGGCACCTCGCACACCGCGACATTCCTGCGCGCGCTCGGCCCCGAGCCATGGCGCGCTGCGTACGTACAGCCATCGCGGCGTCCGAAGGACGGCCGTTACGGCGAAAACCCCAACCGTCTGCAACACTACTACCAGTATCAGGTCGTGCTTAAACCATCGCCCGAGAACATTCTCGATCTGTATCTCGGATCGCTGGCCGCACTCGGTTTCGATCTGAAGAAGAACGACGTGCGCTTCGTCGAGGACGACTGGGAGAATCCGACCCTGGGCGCCTGGGGGCTGGGGTGGGAAGTCTGGCTCAACGGCATGGAAGTGACGCAATTCACGTATTTTCAGCAGGTCGGCGGCCTCGACTGCAATCCTATCACCGGTGAAATCACCTACGGCCTGGAACGTCTCGCCATGTACCTGCAAGGGAAGGAGAACGTGTTCGACCTGGTCTGGACCGCCTGGAAAGAAAGCGATGTCGAACGCTCGCTATCCTACGGCGACGTCTATCACCAGAACGAAGTCGAGCAGTCGACATACAACTTCGAACAGTCGAGCGCGACGGTATTGTTCAAGCTGTTCGGCTCTTTCGAGTCCGAGGCCAAGCGGCTGCTCGAGGCGAAGCTCGCGCTGCCCGGCTACGAAATGATCCTCAAGGCCGCGCACACGTTCAATCTGCTCGATGCGCGCGGCGCCATTTCGGTGACCGAGCGCGCGGCCTACATCGGACGCATTCGCACGTTGTCGCGCCTGGTCGCGCAGGCGTACGTGGAGTCGCGCGAAGCGCTTGGCTTTCCCATGCTGCCCGCGGCCCGGGAGATGGCCTGATGGCCGAGTCTCTGCTGGTCGAGATAGTGACCGAGGAACTGCCGCCGAAGGCGCTAAAGGCGCTTGGAGAGGTTTTCGCCGATCGGATTTTGAACGGCTTGGTTAAAGCCAACTTGAAGCTCCGGGACACGCGTGGCGTTGTCACATTTGCCACTCCGCGCAGAATCGCCGTATTGGTTCCGGACGTTCTGTCCACGGCGCGGGATCGAACCGAGCGCATAAAGCTCATGCCCGCGAAGGTCGCGTTTGATACCGACGGAAAGCCGAGCCCCGCCTTACTCAAGCGGCTAGACAAAGAGCCCGGTGGGTCAAGCGTCCTTGTGACGCATGTGCAACGCGCCTTAGAAGGCAATGTGGATTACGCGTTCGTCGAATTGACGATCGCGGGAGCGACCCTAGTGCAGGGTCTGCAAGCTGCCCTCGACGACGCCATTTCCAAACTCCCGATCCCCAAAATGATGAGCTATCAGCGGCCGGACGGCACGACGGTCAAATTTGTGCGTCCCGCTCATCGACTGGTAGCGCTTCACGGTGCCGAGGTAGTACCGGTATCTGCGCTGGGCCTGGAGGCGGGACGCATCACCGCTGGACATCGCTTTCTAGGCCGCAGCGAGATTAGCGTTGCGACTGCCGAGGCATGGGAACCGACACTCGAAGCTGAGGGAAAAGTTATTCCGAGCTTCACAAAGCGCCAAAAGCGAGTTGAGGCGGGGCTAGCGCGCCTGGAACAGGAATTAAGCCGCGAAATTCATCGGCGCGCGGACGGCACGCTTCCCGTTGCTCACGGGGACATTCGAATCAATGTTGCGTTGCCGGCGGAAGCGAATCCCGGCCATATGTTTCCCGCCACAACTGACCTACTCGCTATCGAGCGGGCACTCTCCTTTGGTGGCGGAATGGACTTGCTTGAAGAAGTCACAGCGCTTGTCGAATGGCCCTTCGCCTATTGGGGAAAATTCGATAAAGAGTTCTTGGAGGTTCCGATCGAGTGTCTTGCTTTGACGATGAAGCAGAACCAAAAGTACTTCCCCGTGTTTGACTCACGCGCTCAATTGCTTCCATATTTCGCGGTCATGAGCAACATGGAGCTTGAGGACGCGAGCAACATAGTCACGGGCAACGAGCGCGTAATCCGACCTCGTCTTTCCGACGCGCGCTTTTTCTATTTTACTGATAAGAAGACGCGACTACAGGACCGAGTGGGTTCCTTGGCAACTGTAATTTTCCACAGTAGGCTAGGTAGCCAGCTATTGCGGGTCGAGCGCATTCGTGTTCTTGCCCGGTCGATTGCGAGGCGCCTCAACTCCAATGTCGAACTCGCTGATCGAACGGCTTTGCTTTGCAAGGCCGACCTCAGCTCAGCTATGGTTACGGAGTTTCCCGAGTTACAAGGCGTCATGGGGCGGTACTACGCAATTGCCGATGGTGAGTCAGAGATAGTTGCGAATGCGATAGAGCAGCACTACTGGCCCCGTTTTGCCGACGACCATCTTCCGGAAGGCTCCACCGCAAGCGCCGTTGCCATCGCAGACCGGCTCGATTCACTAGTTGGACTTTTCGGCGTTGGCGAGCGCCCCACTGGCGACAAAGACCGATATGGGCTCAGACGCCAGGCGCTCGCGGTGCTGAGAACCGCCTACGAATCGCGGCTTCCGCTCGATCTTCACGAACTTCTCAAGGAGGCTAAGGATGGTTTCGCCCTCGATGCACCTTACCGACAAGACGCTCAAGCCAGCCAGGAACATCGCCAAGCACTCACAGGCCAAGAAGGAAGTGTCTTAACGACTAAACCATGCCTTACGGAAGGGACTTGCACCGACGTGTATGAGTTCATGCTCGAGCGGTTGCGCAACTGGTTGCGAGATAAGGGACACCATCAGGCAGCAATCGAAGCGATTCTTTCCTTACGACCGGGACGAATGGACGATCTGGAGGAACGACTACGCGCGGTCGAAGCGTTCAGTGCGCTCCCCGAAGCCGAAGCCCTCGCCGCCGCCAACAAGCGCATCGGCAACATATTGCGCAAGAACGAAAGTGAAGTCGCGCCGGCGGTCGATCGCGCGCTGCTCGTCGATGGCGCCGAGCGGGACCTGTATGCGGCCGTTCAGGAGCTGCTCCCGGTCGTGCGCGATCATGTCAAACGCGGCGACTACACCGCCGCGCTGCGCTCGCTGGCCTCGGCGCGGACCTGCGTCGATCGATTCTTCGACGACGTGCTGGTCATGGCCGACGACAGCGCGCTGCGGGCCAACCGCCTGGCGTTGCTGCGCGGTCTTTCCGAAGCGATGAACCAGGTCGCCGACATTTCCAAACTCGCCGCTTAAGCAACCCGACGTGGTCCAGTTCTCCGAATCCGCTCCGCACACACGGCAGGTCAAGCTCATCGTTCTCGACCGCGACGGGGTGATCAATTACGACAGCGACCAGTTCATCAAGTCGCCTGACGAATGGCGCCCGATCCCCGGCAGCCTGGAAGCGATCTCGAGGCTCAATCACGCCGGGTTCCGGGTGGTGGTTGCGACCAATCAATCAGGGCTGGGGCGCGGCCTGTTCGACATGGCGACGCTGATTGCGATCAACGACAAGATGCACAAGGCGCTGGCGCAGCTCGGCGGCCGCATCGACGCGCTGTTCTATTGCCCGCACACGGCGGACTCGGCGTGCGAGTGTCGCAAGCCCAAGCCGGGAATGCTCACCGAGATCGGCAATCGATTCGGCGTCGAGTTGACCGGTGTTCCTTGTGTCGGCGACAGCGTGCGCGACCTTCAGGCAGCGGCGGCGGTCGAGGCGCAGCCGATCCTGGTCCTTTCGGGAAAGGGCGAAAAGACGCTGCGCGATGGCGTCTTCCCGACCAATACCGTGATCTACTCCGACCTCGCGTTTGTCGCCACCGCACTGCTGGCCGGCGATTGATGCGCTGGCCAAGCTGATGTCTGCGCTTCGCTCGCTGCTGTTCATGCTTTTCCAGCTGGTCTTTACGCCGATTTGGGCGGTGCTGGTCCTGCTCGTGTTCTGGCTGCCGCCGATCGCACGCTTCAAATTCATTATCGTCTGGTGCGGAACCAATCTTCTCGCGGCGCGCTGGATCTGCGGCGTTCGCCATCGGGTGATTGGCGCCGAAAACATCCCGCGGTCGAGCGAACCCCATATCGTGATGTCCAAGCATTCCTCGACCTGGGAAACGCTGGCGCTCAACTTCCTGTTTCCGCCGCTGGCATTCGTGGCCAAGAAGGAATTGCTTTCCATTCCCTTCTTTGGCTGGGCCTTCGCGCTGGCATCCCCGATCACGATCGACCGCACCAGCGGGCAGGACGCGATGACGCAGATCATCACTCAGGGCCGCGAACGCTTCGCGCAGGGTTTCTGGATCGTCGTCTATCCTGAGGGAACGCGAATCAAGGCAGGGACGCGTGCACACTACAAAACCGGAGGCGCGCGGCTCGCCGTCGCGCTCGGCGTGCCTATCGTGCCGGTGGCGCATAATGCCGGCTATTTATGGCCGAAGGGCAGACTCGGCAAGCGTCCCGGGACGATCACCGTCTCGATCGGGCCGCCGATTCGCGCCGAGGGTCGCGATATGCAGCGACTGATCAACGAGGTCGAGTCTTGGATCGAAGACGAGGTCGCACGGCTGGGAAATCCGCTCGATCCGCGCGTGACTCCGCGCGCCTGACTGGCGCTCCCGCCACCGTCGGGAGCGTGCGCAGCGTCACGCTGTGCAACCAGGACGTCGACTACCGCCTCATTCGAGCGCGGCGCCGATCCATCGGCATGGTGATCGATCACAGCGGCCTCAGCGTACGCGCGCCGTCCTGGGTTTCGATACGCGAGATCGAGCTTGCATTGAGAGAGCGCGCGGAGTGGGTGATCAAGACGCTGGCCGAGTGGCGCGGGCGCGACAAGGAGGCGCTTCCGGCACAGTGGTGCGAAGGCGCGGGATTGCTCTACCGCGGCCGTCCGTTGACGCTCGCGCTGTTTCCGGCACGCAAGAAGACCATCGCCGCCGACTTGCTGCACCTCACCGTCCTCCATCCCGATCCGGGCGACGAGGGTGAAATCGCGGCCTTCGTCGGCCGGTGGCTCAAGGAGCAAGCGCTGGCGCTGCTCGCACCGCGGGTCTTGCATTTTGCGAGCCAGGTGACCGGGGTCGCGCCGCCGGTAAGGCTCTCCAGCGCCCGTACCCAGTGGGGCAGCTGCAATCACAAAGGAGAGATACGGCTGCACTGGCGCCTGGTGCAACTGCCGCCCGCAATTGCCGATTACGTCATTGCCCACGAAGTCGCGCATCTGGTCGAGCTCAATCACTCGCCGCGCTTCTGGGCACTGGTCGAATCGCTTCTCCCCGGCCACGCGGACGCGCGCCGTGAGCTCGATGCGCTGACCCCTGTGCTCGGCTAGCCCGGCAAGACGAACGCGATTTCGACGCCGCTCTGCGCTTGCAGGAGCCGCGTCAGGACCGTTGCCAACACTTCGCCGGTTCGGGTATCGCGCCAGGCGCCGGCGTCGTCCTTAAAGTGAAAGCCGCCGGATTTGGCGGCAACCCACAGCTCGCGATTCGGCAGGTGCCGGTTGACGATGACTTTGCCGCCGTCGCCGCAATCGATGGTCAAGATTCCGTCGTTGAGCGACCAGTCGAGATCCGCGTCCGAGGTATCCGCCGCGACGTCGAGGGCGGCGCCGATCGACATCAGGACCCTGTCCGCCAGCGTGACGAACTCACTCTCGCTGGTCATGCAAGCGTCCCCGTTTCGCGTGATAGACTGCTCGTCGATGGCTTCGCACATCGCATCGAGCGCATCGAGCTCAAGCGTCAGGATGTTACGCCGTTTCGTCGCCACCATCATCGTCTCCCTTGCCGCACTCGCGATCGTCTCCTGCGGCATCAAAGGCCCGCTGAAGCTGCCGCCGGCAAAACCTGCCGCGCCCGCCTCAACACCTGAAGCAACGCCGGAAAAGCCGGCTCCTGTGTCGTCGCCACCGGCTGCGTCCGCGCCACCTCCCGCCGCGCCGCCCGTTGCGCCGGCGCCTGTTCCCGGCGACCGGAAACCGTGAAGGCGTTCGACTATCGCGGCGGCGTGCTTGCCGCCGAAGGCGTTTCGCTTGCCGACATTGCCGCCCGCTACGGCACGCCCTGCTTCGTCTACTCACGCGCCGCGCTGGAAGACGCGTTCCGGCAATTCGACGATGCCTTGGGCGATGCACCGCATCTCGTTTGCTACGCGATGAAAGCCAACCCCAACCTTGCGCTGCTGAACCTGTTGGCGCGTCTGGGAAGCGGCTTCGACATCGTCTCCGGCGGAGAGCTGGCGCGGGCCATCGCGGCTGGCGGCGATCCCGGCAAGATCGTCTTTTCAGGCGTCGGAAAGACCGCGGCGGAAATGCACCGGGCGCTCGAGCTGGGCATCCATTGCTTCAACGTCGAATCGGCAAGCGAGCTCGATCACCTCGATGCCGCGGCCCGGCAAGTAGGCAAGCGGGCGCCGGTCAGCATCCGCGTCAATCCCGACGTCGATCCCGGAACGCATCCCTACATCTCGACCGGACTCAAGGAAAACAAGTTCGGCGTGGCGCTCGACGACGCGCTGCCGCTCTACCGGCGCGCCTCCGGGCTCGCCAACGTCGAAGTGCGCGGAATCGACATGCACATCGGCTCGCAGATCGTCGGGCTCGACCCTCATCTCGAGGCTGCGGCGAAGGTGCTTGCGCTGGTGGACCGGCTTTCGGGCGACGGCATTCGACTGGAACACGTCGACTTCGGCGGCGGCATCGGCATCCGCTACCACGACGAGGAAACGGTCGATCCGCACCAATATGCGCTGGCGATCCGCCGCTTGGTCGGCAGCCGACCGCTCAAGCTGCTGTTCGAGCCCGGACGATTCCTGGTCGGCAATGCAGGCGTGCTGGTAACGCGCGTGAGCTACCTCAAGCCCGGTCCGTTGCGAAACTTCGCCATCGTCGATGCAGCCATGAACGATCTGCTTCGGCCGGCGCTTTACGACGCGTGGCATGACGTGCGGCCGGTATTCCCGCGCACCGAGCCGGAGGTGCTATGGCAGGTGGTCGGGCCAGTGTGCGAGAGCGCCGATTTTCTTGCCCGCGACCGCATGCTGGCGCTCGCCGAAGGCGATCTGCTCGCCCTACTTTCCGCAGGCGCATACGCGATGGCCATGAGTTCGAATTACAACTCGAGAGCGCGCGCCGCGGAGGTCATTGTCGACGGCGAAACCGCGCATCTGGTGCGCCCGCGCGAGACCGTCGAGGAACTCTTCGCGCACGAATCTTTGCTGCCCTGAATCGCGCATCCGCATCGAATTTGCGGTGTGCAAAATCGCAACACTGACGTGCAGCGTCACCTAAAACTGCAATTAAATCTTGTATTTCGAAAAAAATTGGCTAGAATTCAGGCAGCAGGTGTCAATGGGTTTGTCAAGAGCGGCAACAAAAGTCTTGAGACGGATGCAAAGATACCTGCGATGAAGTAGAAGCACTCATAACAGTTATAGCAACTCAGACAGGAGAACCAAAGATGGCTGACATGATGACCATGGCGACACCGGCGGCACCGTCCGCTGCGCCGAAGAAGAAGGCGGCGAAGAAGAAAGCGGCCACCAAGAAGAAGGCGGCGAAGAAGAAGGCTGCCCCCAAGAAGAAGGCTGCAAAGAAGGCTGCGCCGAAGAAGAAGAAGGCGGCGAAGCGCAAGCCCGCCAAGAAAAAGGCAGGCAAGAAGAAAGCAGGCAAGAAGAAAGCGGCGCCGAAGAAGAAGGCTGCCAAGCGCAAGCCGGCGAAGAAGAAGGCCGCCAAGCGCAAGCCAGCGAAGAAGAAGGCCGGAAAGAAGAAGGCTGCCCCGAAGAAGAAGGCTGCCAAGCGCAAACCGGCCAAGAAGAAGGCCGCAAAGAAGAAATCCGCGAAAAAGAAATAAGGTTTCCGCGGCAACATGTCCGTCGCGAAACTGCGATGGACCTCAAAACAGGCGATGCGCAAGTGTCGCCTGTTTTGTTTGGGCGCCTCGAAGGCCCGGCGTATCAGAGGCGTCTCGGCAGTGCCTTTCTCGTGCCCGCGGCCGGTTTCGCCGATACAGCCTTCTTGCTGGCCGCGCGCGGGGGCCGAACGGTCTTGGACTTTCTTTGCTTCGACCTCGTTCCCGCCGGCACGACGTCGCTGATTACCCGCAGTCGCTGGCCGGCTTTGATCCTCGGGTTCATCCCGGCATTCCACGCCTTCAAGTCCTGCGCCGTCACCGCATAGCGCGCCGCGATTGACGACAGCGTTTCTCCTTTGCGGACCCGATGGTAGATCGTTCGTCCGTTCGGCACGCTCGTGAAGACCGCGTTCTGCAGGCTTGCCACCGTGGCGTCGTTGGGCGCCTGTGTCGGCACCAACAGCGCATGACCGATGGGAACACTCGCCCGCGCGCCGATGCCGTTGACCGTGCGCAGCGTTTCCAGCGAAAGGCCGAAGCGTGCGGCGACCTGGGGCAGCGTTTCGTTGGCCTTGGTCTTGTATGCCTGCCAGGTGACCATCGGCTGATTGGACAGCGCCAGCTTCGACGCGAACAGCTCCGCCTTGTCGTAGGGCAGCAGGATCGTCGTCTCGTCGGCACCCGCGATGACCGGCCTGTTGTGCTGCGGGTTGAGTGAAAGAAACTCCTCCAGCGGCATCTCCGCCAGCTCCGCGGCGATCTTGACGTCCATCTTCCGAGTCGTTAGCACCACGGTGAAATAGGGCGCGTCGGGGATCGGGGCAAGCTCCAGATTGTGCGACTCCGGATCGCGGACGATGTTCTTGACCGCTTGCAGCTTGGGCACGTAATTGCGCGTCTCCGCCGGCATCGGCAGGCTCAAATAATCGGTCGCCAGGCCGCGTTTCTGGTTGGCGCCGATGGCGCGGCGCACCGAACCTTCACCCCAGTTATACGCGGCGAAGGCGAGGTACCAATCGCCGAATTCGGCATAGAGCTTTTGCAGATAATCGAGCGCCCCGTCGGTGGCGGCCACGACGTCGCGCCGCTCGTCCAGCCACCATGTCTGCTTCATGCCGTACGACTTCCCGGTCGAGGGAATGAACTGCCAGATACCGGACGCGCGGCTGGTCGAATACGCCATCGGGTTGTACGCGCTCTCGACCATCGGCAGCAGTGCGGCTTCGAGCGGCATGCCGCGCTTTTCGACCTCGGTGACGATGTAGTACAGGTAGCGGCGGCTGCGCTCGACCATGCGCGCCATGTAATCGGGACGCGATGCGTACCAATCTTCGGCCTGTTTGACTTCCGGCGTATCGAGGTCGGCTAAGGTAAAGCCACGCCGGATTCGCTCCCAGAGATCACCGTACTCGGAGCGCAAATGCAGGGTAGCGTCGGTGACGGAATCCGGATTGCCTCCGATCGCGCGCATGTCCGCCAACTCAGGCTCTGCCGGCGCGGTGGCAACGGGCGGTGGAGCGGTAAGAGGGGCAAGTGCGGGTGCGGGTTGCGGTTCAGGTACCGGAGCCGATGCCGGCGCCGGCAAAGACGCGGGAGGCGTCGCTGGAATACTCGCGCAGGCAGCTAGCGCAAGCGTCAAAATCGTAGCGGCAAACCGGGATGTCTGAGTAAGTGTCAAATACGCCCTGATGAAAGACGAAGTGGAAGGATGGTAGGGGTCACCGGCGCGTCGCGTCAAGCATGGTCAGAATGCGTTCTTCCAGGCACGAAGCTCGGCGAATACCGCCACGCGATCGGGCAGATCGCGTCCGGCGTGGCGGACCGCCGCGGCGCGAACCGCGGCATCGGAAGTACGCAAAAACGGATTGGTCGCCCGCTCCTCGCCGATGGTCGACGGAAGCGTCGGTTCACCGCGGTCGCGCTTTGCCTGATCGCGCTCCAGGCGCGCCCGCAACGCGGCGCTTTGCGGTTCGACCGCGAGGGCGAAGCGAAGGTTCGATACCGTATACTCGTGCCCGCAATAGATGCGTGTGCCGGGCGCCAGCGCGGCGAGCTGGTCGAGCGATGCAAGCATCTGCGCCGGCGTCCCCTCGAACAGCCGTCCGCAGCCGGCAGCGAATAAGGTGTCGCCGCAGAACACGACATCCTTTCCGACGTACGCAATGTGCCCGGAGGTGTGTCCCGGTATATCGAGTACCGACAACTCGAGCCCGATCCCCGGCAGAGTGACCGTATCACCCTCGCCAAGCGCGCGGGTGCGACCGGGAATTTGTTCGCGCGCGGGCCCGAACACGGGCACCGTCCAGCGGGCGAGCAGCCCGCGGTTGCCCCCGACGTGATCGCCGTGATGATGCGTATTGACGATCGCGCAAAGCTCGATGCCTTCACGCTCCAGGTACTCGATGACCGGCGCTGCGTCGCCTGGATCAACGACCGCCGCCTTCGCATCGTGCTGCACGAGCCAGATGTAGTTGTCGGCAAACGCGGGGATGGGGATAATCGTCGGCATGGCGGAATCTTCGGTAGACGCAAGCGTCCTGTCAACCGGCACACTGGCGGCGTGGTTCGCGACGCCGCTTGGGGCTTATTTGCAGTCCCGCGAACAGGCGTATTTCGACCACACGCTTGCGGACATTTTCGGCTTCCAGGCATTGCAGATCGGGCTGCCGGAGAGCCCGTTGCTGCGCTCGTCACGTATCACCACCCGGTGCAGCGTCGACCTCGAGGAGCCCGCGCAGGTGCTTGCCGACCCGCACTGGCTGCCGTTCGCCGAAAACAGCACCGATCTTATCGTATTGCCTCACGCGCTCGAATTCACCGACGAGCCGCACCAATTGCTGCGCGAGATCTATCGAGTGATGCGGCCGGAAGGACAGCTGCTGATCGCCGGTTTCAATCCCTTCAGCCTGTTCGGTGCCAAGCGGTATTTCGGCCGCGAGCAGGCAATGCCCTGGAACGGCAATTTCATCACGCTCTATCGCCTCAAGGACTGGCTGGCTCTGCTTGGATTCGAGGTCGCCGGCGGCAGGCTCGATTGCTACGTGCCGCCGTTCAAACAGGAAAAGTGGCTCAAGCGATTCAACTTCTTTGAAAAAGCGGGCGATCGCTGGTGGCCGGTTGCCGGCGGAATATATTTCCTGCGAGCGACCAAGCGCGTGCTGGGCATGCGCGTGATCACGCCAACCTGGGCGCGGCGGGTGCGAAAAAAGGCGTTGGCGCCGGTGGCCCGGCAGGCGCGGGAGCTCGTCACCGAGCCTGCGGAATGAGCTGCCGCGCATGAGCGCGCCGGTGATCATCTACACCGACGGTGCGTGCAAGGGGAATCCGGGGCCGGGAGGATGGGGCGCGCTGCTGCAATACAACGGCAAGACGCGCGAGCTCTTCGGTGGCGAAGCGCACTCGACCAACAATCGGATGGAGCTTACCGCGGTGATTCGCGCGCTGGAGAGCCTGAAGCGGCGATGCCCGGTCGAGATCTACACCGACTCTCAATATGTGAAGCACGGC
>DAIQRF010000214.1:0-4608 GCA_036786505.1 Casimicrobiaceae bacterium
CCATTCGGCGACGCCTCTGCCGCGAACGAGGCCCGCGGCAAGCCGCAACGATCACATGATCAGCAACCAGCATTGCACGCCAATTCGCCGTCACCGCGGCGATTCGAAGGCAGTGACAAACAGCAATAGCTTGCCGCGGAAAGCACCGGCCAAGATTGCGTACACGTCGATGCCACCACCGCTGCTGCGCTCGGCGCGGAACGGTGCGACCAATGAGCGCTGCCATATCAGCCATACGGGCTTGTCATCGACCGCCACTTCGACTTCGTGCGTGTATTCCTTTAAGAATGCCGGGAGGTCGGGATGCGTTTGGCTCCAAGCCGACAAAGCGGCGATGGTGTCAGCTGGCAGCTCGCGAATGCGACCCGTTGCTCTGAGCTGCAGTCGATATTTGTACTCGGGCGCGATCAGAACGCTGTCTTTTTCAGCAATCTCTGACGATTCCACTTTCAGCCGGTGCTTCGCGACCACCTCCTCAATGGTCGAGTAACGATACGCAGATCGATCGATCTCAGAAGAGGCCGGGGACCAGAAAATAGTCAGACCGACGAGGAAGCCGACCTGCGTTAACGACGTACGCATAACCATTGTCTTAGGGTCTGACCCGCGCTCGACGATTCGGTGCCCGGGCGCGCCGCCGGCGCCATCGCGCACGTTCTGGCCGATTGCGCTATTCGTGCAGTGTTGATCGGCGGTTTTACGAAACGCGTTCTGGAGAGGTCGCTCACTCCGTCGATTTCGCGCCCTTTGATCGCGTGCGGCAGCGAGCGTGATTCAATTCGCTTCAATGCCCGCATCAATCCAAGTTCGCTACACGACGTGCTCGGGGGCCAACACGCACCCATGGGTCGCATCGATCTCCACCTGAATCGTCGCATGGCAGATGTTGAACTGCTTGTGGAGGCGTTCGGCGATACCTGCGACGAAGGCGTCCCCCGGATGGCCTTGCGGCATGACAAGATGAGCAGTAAGCGCGGTATCGGTCGTGCTCATGCCCCAGACGTGCAGATCGTGCACTTCCGTCACGCCCGGTACGCCTGCAAGGTAGGTACGCACGCGTTCGATCTCGATGCCCTCCGGCACCGCGTGTAGCGCCAATCGCACCGAATCCCGGAGTAGACCCCAGGTGCCGGCGACAATAACCACACTGATGACGAGACTCGTGACGGGATCGAGCCATAACCATCCGGTGTAGACGATGCCGATTCCAGCGAGCACGACGCCGAGCGAGACGATAGCGTCCGCGGCCATGTGGAGGAACGCGCCGCGGATGTTGAGGTCACCCTTGCGTCCCGACATGAACAGTAGGGCGGTTGCCGTGTTGACTGCGATTCCTAAGGCGGCGACGACGATGACCGTGATGCCCGCCACGGGCTCCGGGTGGGTAAACCGCTGGACCGCCTCCCACGCGATCGCGCCGGTCGCGAGCAACAGGAAAGCGCCATTGGCCAGCGCCGCAAGAATTGTCGAGCCGCGCAATCCATATGTGAAGCGTTGGCTGGGCAAGCGCTTCGCCAAGATGGTCGCGCCCCAGGCCAGCAAGAGTCCGAGTACGTCGCTGAAATTGTGGGCTGCGTCGGCCAGGAGTGCTACGGAGTTCGCCAACACCCCGTAAACTGCCTGCGCGACGACCAGCGCAAGGTTGAGCGTCACCCCTATCGCAAACGCGCGGCTGTAATCGGCGGGCCCGTGATGATGGCCAGGCCGGCGGTCGCCGTGATCATGATCACCGTCGGCTTCTGCGGCCGAAGGATCATGCGAATGGTCGTGATCGTGGGTGTCCGTCATCGCTGGGCTCTTTTGCGTGCGCCGCTGGCGAGCTCTGCCGCGCGGTCTTCCAAGCTGACACGCCTACGCCTCAACGGCAATTTCAGTTTGAACTACAATATGAAGCCTGTAGCCCCTATAGGGTCAAGCACTTTATTGAATGGAGCGGGGCCGTGCTTGAGACTCTTAAAATCGGGGAACTCGCAGTGCACACGAGCTGCCCGGTCGAGACCATCCGTTACTACGAGCGTGAGGGATTGCTGCCGACTCCGATTCGCTCGAACGGCAACTACCGGCTCTACGGCAAAACGCACCTTGAACGGCTCTCGTTCATTCGCCATTGCCGATCGCTCGACATGACGCTGGACGAGATTCGCACTCTGCTGCGTTTCCGCGACTCGCCGCAGGAGAATTGCGACGGCGCAAATCAGCTACTGGACGAGCACATAGGCCATGTCGCTGCCCGTATTGCTGACCTCAACATGCTGGCACGGCAACTGAAGTCTCTTCGCCGGCAATGCGGAGAGACAAAAGCCGCGAGGGATTGCGGCATATTGAACAAACTTGGCCAGGCTAAGGCCGGTACGGCAAGGTCAAGCGGAAGGAGTGGCGGCCACGTGCGCGGGAGCCATCCGCGCCGGAGTTCGTGAGGTAAGACTCACGTCATATTGGCACAGGGGACTCGGGCTGACCACCGGCACTTTCGCGCGCAACCGCGCCTCGACAGTCGTAATTCCTATCCCGCGCGTCGCGCGACCAGGCGAATGCGAATGTCGATCATATCCCGCACCTGCAGCCCCCCGCCGAGCGTGGTGAAGGGAGTTACGCCGAAATCCGATTGGCGCACCCGGAAATTGCCTGTTACGGTGAGCAGGTCATCTTGTTGAATCACGGCGGCGCGAAAGCGCAGGTCGCGCGTCGCGCCGCGCAGCGTGACGCGCGCCAGCACCGTCGGGTTCCAGCGCGGTCCGACGAGCGCGCGCGAGTCAATCTGGATGAGCGGGTGACTCACCGCGTCGAGTACATCCTTGCCGAGCATGTTCTCGCGCGTGGCTTGCCGCGCTTGCTCGGACACTTCGGTCGCGAACTCGCCGCCTTCCTCCGCCCGTGCCACGGGTGGATCCACGACGAACGATTCGACCGGAACTTCGAGTCGGAAGCCGCTTGCCGCCGCGCCGACTCCGGCGCGGATCTCTCCCCGCGCCCGGCCGGTGATGACGTGATTGTGACCGAACCGCGCGAGCGGACCGGCGCGATAGACGAGCAGTCGGATCTCGGAGGCTTCCGAATCCACAATGAAGCGCGGCGCATCCGCAGGAAGGGTGACGCCAGTATCCACCGGCGCGGGCAGTACCGCGGTTTCCTCGGACGGCGGCAAAGTCTGGCAGGCCGCGAGCACGAGCAACGGGAATAAAAACGCCCGCCGAAGTGTCTGCCAGGGATGGATGCGGCAATATCCTGAAATGGTCACCGTCATGGCGCACTTGGATAATACGAACGAGTCGTACGGGATGATAGCGCAGGCATTGCATTGGCTTGTTGCCGCGTTCGTGCTGGTGCAGGTCGGCCTCGGACTCTACGCCGCCAACCTCCCCGTAAGTCTAGCCAGGCTGCAATGGCTGTCGCGCCACAAGTCGCTCGGGCTCGCGATTCTTGCGCTCATGATCCTGCGGCTCGGGTGGCGCTCGACGAATCGGCCTCCGGCGCTGCCGGACTCGATGCCCCGTTGGGAGCGTCGCGCAGCGGCGACCACCCATTGGCTGCTTTACGTGCTTCTCGTTCTTGCACCGCTTTCCGGCTGGCTGTATGCCTCGGCGGCGGGCCTTTCGGTCAACTGGTTCGGTGTGGTCCAGGTGCCGGATCTGCTGCCAAAAAATCCCGAGCTGTCAGACCTATTCAAACAGACGCATAGAATTTGCGTCGCGCTGCTCGCATTGTTGCTCGTGGGGCACATCGGCGCCGCCCTTCGGCACGCATTCGTGCTTCGTGACGGCGTTCTGCATCGCATGCTCCCCTGGAAACCTTGGAGGACGATAGGGTGATGAGAGCGCTCGTACTGCTCGCCGCGAGCGTTTGGCTGCCGGCGTCCGCTGAGGAATGCTATCGGGCGGACGACCACAATGGCACCGTGTCCTTTGAGGTAAAGCAGGCGGGCGCGCCCTTTCGTGGGAAGTTCCGCCGCTTTGGCGGAGAAGTCTGCCTTTTGGCGGGCCGCGCCACAAGCATCGACGTGTGGCTGGATCCCGCCACTGTGGAGGCCGGACTGCCCGAAATCGATGCGGCGCTGAAGGACAAGGATTTCTTCGCCGTGGATCAGTATCCGCGCATCGTCTACACCAGTCATTCCGTGGAAGTACGCGGAAGCACGCAGCTCGCGCACGGCGTGCTCGAGATCAAGGGGAAACGCCATAGCCTCGACGTTCCTTTCAGCTTGCAAGGCGAAGGGGACAACCCGATCGTATCCGGTACGTTGACGCTGAACAGGCTCAAGTACGGCATCGGGATTGGCGAATGGTCGAATACCCGATGGCTGGGCGGCGAAGTCGACGTGCAATTCCGGGCAGCGCTCTCCGCCAAGTGACGAAGACCAAAGGCGGCGTCCGCGGCTTGCTTCCACTCTTGCTAGCCACCTTGCTGCTTTGCAGCCCGGGCGCTCACGCGCAGACCGTCGTCCGCAATGACGAAAATCTGGCTTCCGATCGCCCGGAGGCGTGGGCGATGAACTATTTCGCGGCTTCCAGCCTGATGACCGCGTTCGGAGCGACGCCGGCGCTGGCTGCCGGGCGCTGGAGTGTCGCGTTGGACCTGGGCCATATCCCCAGGCTGGGCGAGGCGCAGCAG
>DAIQRF010000215.1:0-4601 GCA_036786505.1 Casimicrobiaceae bacterium
AAGAGCGGCCGCAGCTCGGCCGCGATCGCTTCGCGCGCCCGAAAGATCCGGGAGCCGCGCTTGAGCCGCGAAGCGCGTCGCCGATCACGTGGTAGCAGACCCACGTCGTCATCGAGTTTATGTCTCGAACGCGGGTACAGATGCCCTCGATGCGTTCGACGTCAAGCTCGCCATCCACCAGCAGCGAGATTTCCTCTGCCTTTGACTCCATCGCACCGGCAGCGACCTCGTCGCTCGACGCAACCTGCAATTTGCCCATCACCATCTCCGGTCCTTGTCGGTCCCCAAGAGCGGCCGCAGCTCGGCCGCGATCGCTTCGCGCGCCCGAAAGATCCGGGAGCGCACGGTGCCAATCGGACAGTTCATCACGTTGGCAATCTCGTCATAGCTCAGGCCCTCGATTTCGCGCAGCGTTATCGCCGTGCGAAGATCCTCGGGCAACGCCTCCATCGCCTTGTTGACGGTGTTGGCTACTTGCTTTCCGTGCAGCTCGTCTTCCGGCGTCGCCGAATCGCGCAGCTGCTCGGCATCTTCAAAATTCTCCGCCTCCTCATGGTCGAATCCGGTCGACGTCGGCGCCCGTCTTCCCATCGCGACCAGGTAGTTCTTGGCGGTGTTGATCGCGATTCTGTACAGCCACGTATAAAACGCACTATCTCCGCGAAAACTCGGCAGTGCGCGGTAGGCTTTGATAAACGCCTCCTGCGTCACGTCCTCGACCTCGCCGGGGTCGCGCACCAGCCGCGACAGCAGCCGTCCCAGCTTGCGCTGGTATTTCAATACCAGCAGCTCGAAGGCACGCTTGTCACCCCGCTGCGCACGCTCCACCAGCTGCTGATCTACTTCGCGGTCAGCCATCCGCGGGCGGTCCCTGAGTCATTCGTTATTATCGCCTCACCACAGATGGTGGGCGCGACACCCGCCGGCAGTATAGCCGAGCCGTCCGGTGCCCCGGGACGACGTGGCAGGCAGCCTGCTTCCTAGACCGCTCGAGCCCCGGTAAGTTCAGTTCGCAGTCAAGCTTGTGCGCGGACGAATTCAGCCGCGTGCCTGGAGATCGACCACCGGCGAGACCCTCCCGGTGACGATGCCGCGATAGTTGCGTATCGTCGGCTCCCGCCACGCCGAGAGCTCCGCTCGTTGCGCCTCGTCGAGAAGCCCCAACTGATCGAGCACCGCGACCGTCGCCGGGTGCAAGCCGCGGGCGTTGCCGTCGACGACTTTGATGGCTACGCCCCAGCCTTTGGCGCGCACGCCGAGCGCTTGAACGCCTTCGGCGCCGACCTTGGTGACCCACGCGCCGCGCCCGGCACGCATCAACGTCAGGTCGTTGCGCTTTTCTCCTGAGACCATTTCCGGGTGTGCGCGCATCGCCTGCGCGAGCTTGGCCGGCGCCATCCCGTAGCGCGGATCTTCGCGCTCGCCCGCAAGTCGCGCGTAGGCGTAGGCCAGACGGGAAAGCGGCACCGCGTAGTTGGGCGCCGAACATCCGTCCACCCCGCCGACCAGGTCATGTTCGACGACCCCGGTAAGATGCGCCACGGCCGTACGGATGGCCTGTTGCAGCGGGTGATCGAAGGCCACGTAGTCGTCGAGCGGCAAGCTCCATTGCCGGCAATAGGCCAGCATCCCGCTGTGCTTGCCGGAGCAGTTGTGATGCAGGGTCGAGAACTTGGCGCCGGCGGGCGGCGGCTCGTCGTGCGCCGCATAGTACAGCGGCGGATGGACACCGCACAGCAGCTGTTCAGGCAGGCAACCGATGCGACTCAGCATATCGGCCACCGCCTCAACGTGGCGCGGCTCGCCGGAGTGACTGGCGCAAAGCAGGGCGACTTGCGGCGCCGAAAATCCGAAGCGCTGGACGCCGCCGCCAGCCACGAGCGGCAACGCCTGGAGCGGCTTGAGCGCGCTGCGCGTAGTGGTCAGGAACTCCGGGTCACCGGCGGAAAAAAGCAGCCGCCCCTGGGCGTCGACCACCGCCACTGACCCGTAGTGCACGCTTTCGGTCGCGTTGCCGCGGCTGACGCTCGCAAGCGGTGCGTGTCGTGACGCGGAGAGCGCGAACCTGGACACCGTCTGGCGCGAAAAGACTGGCATGTTATTACGGCAATGCGGGCAATGCGGCCGAAGCGGTCGCGGCCCTACGACGCCAACGCTTGCCGGATCTGCTCCAGTGCGGCGGGATCTTCGATGGTCGTGATGTCGCCGGGAGCGCGGCCTTCGGCGATGGCCTGTATCGAGCGGCGCAGGAGTTTCCCGGACCGCGTTTTCGGCAGCATCGAGACGAAATGCACTTTGTTTGGACGGGCAATCGCGCCAAGCTGACGATCGACCGTGTCCATGACCTCCTTACGCATGCGCGCGATGCTTTCGGCGGTGGCGACCGACGCCGGATCCTTGACCACCGCGAATGCGAGCGGCACCTGACCCTTGATCGAATCGGCGACGCCGACCACCGCGACTTCGGCGATGCCCGGGTGGGCTTGCACGGCCTCCTCGATCTCCCGCGTTCCCAATCGGTGGCCCGCGACGTTGATCACGTCGTCGGTGCGGCCAAGCACGAAGTAGTAGCCCTCCTCGTCTCGCGTTGCCCAGTCGAACGTCGAATAGGCGACGCGATGCGGAAAGGTCGAGAAATACGTTTCGACAAAGCGCCGGTCGTCGCCCCAGACGGTGCTCATGCACCCGGGCGGCAGGGGAGGCAAAATCGCCAAGACGCCTTTTTCGCCGCTGCCGACATCCTTGCCGCTCGCTTCGTCCAGCAGCCTCACGTCGTAGCCGCAGGTGGGAAAGGACGGACTTCCGAATTTGCGCGGCGTGTCTTCGATCCCGGGTTGCGCGGACAGGATCGGCCACCCGCTCTCGGTTTGCCAGTAGTTGTCGACGATGGGCACCCCCAGCGCGTCCGCGGCCCAACGCGCGGTGGGCTCGTCGAGCGGTTCACCGGCGAGAAACAGATAGCGCAGCGACGACAGGTCGTGTTTTTTCATGAACGCCGTGTCCTGCTTTTTCAGCACGCGTATCGCCGTCGGCGATGTGAACATGGTTCGCACCCGATACTCGGCGACGATCTGCCACCAGATTCCCGGATCGGGCCGGATCGGCAGCCCTTCGTACATGACCGTGGTCGAGCCATTGAGCAGCGGCGCGTAGACGATATACGAGTGGCCGACCACCCAGCCGATATCGCTGGTGGTGAACATCGTCTCGCCGGGGCCGACACAGAAAATGTCGCGCATCGACGCCGTCAATGCGACCGCATAACCGCCGGTGTCGCGCTGGATGCCCTTGGGATTGCCGGTGGTTCCCGACGTGTACAGTATGTACGAAGGTTCCGAGGATTCCAGCCACTCGCACGCGACGCTCGCCCCTGCGTGCTGCTTCGCCAGGCTCGCGTAATCCAGGTGTCGACCGCCGCCATTTGTGATCGCGGGCTCGAGCTTGCGATCGACCATGACCACTGCCACCGGCGGATGTCGCGCAAGCTGTAACGCTTCGTCGACAAGGTGGCGATAAGGCACCGATTTTCCTCCGCGCATGCCCGCGTCGGCCGTGATCATGATTTTCGGCGTCGCGTCATCGATGCGCGTGGCCAGGCTCGATGCGGCAAAGCCGCCGAACACGACCGAATGGATGGCCCCGATGCGGACCGTCGCCAGCATGGCGAACACCGCCTCGGCGATCATCGGCATATAGATCAGCACCCGATCACCCTTGCCGACGCCTTGCGCTTTCAGGATCGCGGCGAAGGTATTGACTTCGGCGTGAAGCTCGCCGTAGGTATAGGTCTTGCGCGCGCCGGTCTCGGTCGACACAAACACCAACGCCGGCTGGCGCTCGCGCGTCGGGAGATGCCGGTCGAGAGCGTTGTGGCAGAGATTGGTGCGGCCACCGACGAACCAGCGGGCGAACGGCGGGTGGCTGTAGTCGAGTACCTGCGAAAACGGCGTCTGCCAGTCGATCAACGCGGCGCGCTCGCGCCAGAACGCGTCGCGCTCGACGAGCGAGCGCCGATGCGTCTCCGCGTAAGACGAAGTCGTGCCCACGCGGCGTCTCACAGCCCCGCGATGTCGGCGCCGACGCGAACCACGGTTCTCCCCCGCACCATGCCTTTGAGAAACGCGTCGAAATGGGTCGGAAGGTCGGCAAAATCGATGGTCACGACCTTGGACTGCACCCGCGTTGGCCGCCACTCGTTCGCCAGCCGATCCCACAATTTTTGCCGCAGCGGCATCGGACACTCCGAGCTGTTAACGCCCAGGAGCTGGACGCCGCGAAGAATGAACGGCAGCACGGTGGTGCTCAGCCGCGAGTCGGCGGCGAGGCCGACGCTGGCAACGGTTCCACCCTGCTTCATATTGGCCAGCATCCACGCGAGCACGTCGCCGCCGAGGTTGTCGACGGCGCCGGCCCAGGTCGCTTTTTCGAGAGGCCGAATCTTGGCCAGGTCGAGACTCTGGCGCAACACGACTTCGGCCGCGCCGATCGAGCGCAGGTAGTCGCTTTCCTTTTCCTTGCCGGTCAGCGCCACGACGTGGTAGCCGAGCTTGGCCAGGATGTCGATGGCGACGCTGCCGACGCCACCGGTCGCACCGTTGACG
>DAIQRF010000216.1:0-4596 GCA_036786505.1 Casimicrobiaceae bacterium
CGACCATCGCGCCCCCGTCGGCGCTGGCGCGGTCCAGGTCGCCCTGGGCGATGAAACTTTCGGCGCGCAGGTCCAAAAGATCGAGCCGGCTTCCGACGCCCAAGCCGGGCACGGCCAGCGCCACCTTGGCCAGCTCGATCGCCTGCGCATGCTGGCCCGCCCACGCCAGGTCGCTGACGCGTTCCGCCATCGGGGCGGGTTTACCCGCGCGGGGCCGCGCCGTTCGTCGTCCCCGGGACGCTTTCCTTTTCTGCGAATCCACCATCAGCTGCTCGAAGTTTCCATCCCGCTGCGAGAATTCCCTGCCACGACAAGCGCCGTGGGGGACCGATCGACGTTGCGCATCCGGTGTCGGTGCAAACCCGAAACGGCAAGCAGCGAACCGGATATTAGTCTACCGGCGGTCCGCGTCAATCGGTGAGTGAGGCGATCAGCGCCGCGCGCCGAAACGGAATACCCTACCTCCTCCAATGACATCGGCAGCCCGCTGACCGGCGGCCGCCGGCTCTTTACACGCTATCGGTTTGATTCGATGTCTAGTGTCGCCGGCGGGCGCTGATTCGCGGGCGCTCGCACCCCACTCGCTAAAGCGAGCGGGACCTGGCTCGCTGCTCACAGCGCCACCTGGCTCGCTGCTCACAGCGCGCTTCCCTCTGCGGCGGTAGCGGCATAAAATGCGTCCTTTTGCCCTCCGCCTGCGAAGCTCGCCATGATCTCCCGCCTGTTTGTTGCCGCGTCGCTCGCTGCTTCGCTTGCCGTCGCCGCCGCCGGTGCCCACGCCCAAGCCGCGCCCGTCACCCTGCCCGCCATACCGCCGCATGATTGCGTCAAGCCGGAGTACCCAGGCAAGCTCGCGTCGTCCACCAGGTTTACCACCTTCAACAAGGACTACACGGCTTACGGCGAGTGCATGAAGAAGTATGTCGACGAGACCAAGAAGATCCTGAATGCGGCGGTCGCGGCAGTCAATGGAGCGGTCGACGAATTCAACAAGTTCGCCGCCGAGATCAAAGCCCAGAACGAGGCCGCGAAGAATTAACCCGTCGCCCACCGCCGCGAGCTCCCAAGCCATCGCCCAGGCGACCCTCGACGGCTTCAATCGCCACTACGAGCTGTTCCGCGACTGCGCGCGGCTGGCAAGCAAGTACTTCGAAGCCGGCAACTGGCTGGCGATCGGTCACGTCTCTCGCGACCGCATCGACTTCTACGACCGCCGCGTTGCGGAGACCGTCACCCGCCTGGAGCTCGACTTCGGCTGCGCGAGCATCGATGATTCGCGCTGGGCGGAGGTCAAGCGTCATTACATTGCACTGCTGATCGATCACAAGCAACCCGAGTGCGCGGAAACGTTCTTCAACTCGGTGTCGTGCAAGATTCTTCAACGCACCTATTTCCACAACCGTTGTCTTTTCGTGCGGCCCGCGGTCTCCACCGAGCACATCGACGCCGATCCGCCGTCGTACCGCTCGTACTATCCGCGGCAGCATGGTTTGCGCCAGGCGCTGATCGATATCGTCCTCGACTTCCGGCTCGAGCGCCGCTTCGCGGATTTCCGCGGCGACCTCGCCAACATTCTGGCCGCGTTTCGGCGGCGCTTTCCGCGGCCGTTGCGGCTCGAGGCGAATCATCAGATTCAGGTGCTTTCCAGCCTTTTCTTCCGCAATCGGACCGCCTACGTCGTCGGCCGCGTCGTTAACGGCTATCAGGCGCATCCTTTCGTGGTGCCGATCAAGCACGACGCGGACGGGAAGCTCTATGCCGATGCGCTGCTGATGGACGCCGAGCAGCTCGCGCTCCTCTTCTCGGCCAACCGCGCCTACTTTCTGGTCGACATGGAAGTGCCCTCGGCTTACGTCACCTTTCTGCGCCACATCGTTCCGGAACGAACCGAAGCCGAGCTCTACACCATGGTCGGCCTGCAAAAGCAGGGCAAGACGCTTTTCTTCCGCGACTTTCTGCATCATCTCAAGCATTCCACCGACGACTTCGTGCTCGCCCCCGGTATCAAGGGTCTGGTGATGACGGTTTTTACGCTGCCGTCCTATCCCTACGTGTTCAAGGTGATCAAGGACCGGATCGCGCCGTCGAAGGACACCACCCGCGACAAGGTCAAGGAGAAGTACGTCCTGGTCAAACACCACGATCGTGTCGGGCGCATGGCCGACACGCTGGAATATTCCAATGTCGCCTTTCCGCGCGGGCGCTTCTCCGCCGAGCTCATCGCGGAACTGGAGGCGGTGGCGCCGTCGACCATCGAAAACGACGGCGACATGATCGTGGTCAAGCATCTCTACATCGAGCGACGCATGACTCCGCTCAACCTCTTCCTGGAGCGGGCGACGCCGACGCAGCGCGAGCACGCAATGCGCGATTACGGCGATGCGCTGAAGCAGCTCGCGGCGGTGAATATCTTCGCCGGCGACTTGCTGTTCAAGAATTTCGGGGTGACTCGTTTTGGACGGATCGTGTTCTACGACTACGACGAAATCGAGTACCTGACGGCGTGCACCTTCCGCCGCATGCCGCAGCTTCCACCGGGCCAGGACGACATGGCGAGCGAGGTCTGGTATCCGGTCGGACCGAACGACGTTTTCCCCGAGGAATTCGCCACCTTCCTGCTCACCGACGGTGCGGTGCGCGCGGATTTCCTGAAGCGGCATGCCGATCTGCTCGAGGCGGAAGGGTGGCAGGCGATCCAGGCCACGCTCGCGCGAGGCGAGCTGCCGGAAGTGCTTTCCTATCCCGAAGCGCTGCGCTTCCCGCATTCAGGCGCGGCGCCATCCATCGCGCCATCGCGGGAGAATCCGCGACGCGAACGTATCCGCGTGCCGCGGTGATCGCCTCGCGATAATCGTCTGCCGTCGTTGGCGTTTTCAGGGCGCGCGTGGCGCACTGGAGAGCCGGCGCGCGATGTCCTTGGCTTGCGCGGCGGCGCCGACATCTCCCTGGCGCGCTGCCAAGACGTACCATGCCAGCGCCTTGCTCAGATCCTGTGCGACGCCGTCGCCATGCTCGTAGAAACTGCCGATGATGTACTGCGCGCCGGGATCACCGCTCTCCGCCGCGGCTTCATACCACTTCGCCGCGAGCTTCCAATCCTTGGGCGCGCCGCGGCCGAGGAAATACTGGGTGGCAAGCTGCACTTGCGCGTCGGCGTGCCCTTGCTCCGCCGCCTTGCTCCACCATTGGGTCGCCGCAGTCAGTGACCGCGCGACGACCACGCCGTTCTCGTACATCAGACCGAGGTTGTACTGGGCCTGCGCCAGACCCGCGTCCGCCGCGCGTTGAAGCCACGCAAGCCCGCCGGCAACGTCCGTGGCGCCCGCCTCGCCGCGCATGAGCATCATCGCCAGATTGAATTGGGCGAGGCGGTCGCCGTCGCGAGCGCGTTTTTCGAAGGCGGCCATTGCCGCCGGGTAGTCGCGCTTCTGGTACGCGCGCCACCCCGCGTCGGGCGGCGGCGCAGCAATCGTCATCGTGGCGGCGGCGAGCAATATGGCGGTCGCCAGCACGCGCCCGTGCGTCGCGGATCGAGATGCCATTTCCGCTCCCGGAGTACAATGCGGTCCCAGTCTATCACCCGCTTTCGGCGATGTTCGTCAGCGCATTTGATCTGTTCAAAATCGGTCTCGGGCCGTCGAGCTCGCACACCGTCGGGCCGATGCGCGCGGCCGGCCGCTTCGCGCACGAGCTTGCCGCCAGCGGCAAGCAAGAGCAGACCGCGCGCGTCGTCGTCGACCTTTATGGATCGCTCGCATTGACCGGCCGCGGGCATAGCACCGACCGCGCGATTCTGCTCGGGCTCTCCGGCGAGGCGCCGGACCGCATCGACCCGGACCAGGTCGAGCCCAAGGTGCAGCGCATCCGCGAGCAGCAAATGCTTTCCCTCGTCGGGCGTCATCCGATTCTGTTCCACGAAGCATCGGATCTGCGCTTTCGTGTCGACAAGACCCTGTCGTTCCACAGCAACGGCATGCGATTCACGGCGGTCGATGCAGGCGGCGCCGCCATCATGCGCAAGGTGTATTTTTCGGTCGGCGGCGGATTTGTCGTCGACGAAGATGAAATCGAGCAGTTGGCCGAGGCCCCGACCCAGCTCCGCGTGCCGTATCCCTTCACCAGCGCGCGCGAATTGCTCCTGCACGGCGAGACGGCGCACAAGCGCATCCCGGACATGATGCGCATCAACGAGCTCGCCCTTCGCAGCCCCGACCAGGTTCGCTCCGGCCTGCTCGAGCGCTGGTCGATTATGAACGCCAGCATCGACCGCGGCATGAGCCGCGACGGCATCCTCCCCGGCGGCCTCCACGTGCGACGGCGGGCGAAGTCGCTCGGCGACGCGCTGCGTGACAAGCGCCCGCAAAACACGAGAAACCCGACCGAGGCGATCGATTGGGTCAGCGCGTATGCCATCGCCGTCAACGAAGAGAACGCCGCCGGCGGCAGAGTGGTAACCGCGCCGACCAACGGCGCCGCCGGGGTCATTCCGGCGGTGATTCGCTACTACCGTGAGTTCTATGAGGAAGCGAACGAAGACGGCATTGTCAGCTTCCTGTTGACCGCGGCCGCGATCGGCGGCCTGTGCAAGCGCAACGC
>DAIQRF010000217.1:0-4591 GCA_036786505.1 Casimicrobiaceae bacterium
GCCGCAGTGCTCGCTGCGGCCTATCGTGCCCACCCCGAACGCTTCAAGGGAAAGTACCCCACACCACCGGCACTGCCGACCATCGTCGGCATCAACTTGCCGCAACCCAAATCTGCGGAGACCACTCATGACCTGACCAAAGCGTCCGCGTTGCACACTAATTTTCAACCAAGGTGTCTCAAGGTCATTGACATGTTCCGGACGCGACGCATCGACGAGGAATCGCATCGTTTCGGGAAGGCCGCATCATTTTGGACGGGACGACCATGGAGGAACTTGAAACGACGCATATTGCGACGCTCAAGCTCGCCGTAGAACAGGCCAATCGGAAGTACGCCGATCTCCTGGTCAATCGTCGCGCGACCTCGGAGCGACAGCGCCAGGACGAAGAAAAGCATCGAAAATCAGTCGAAGAGTCAGCGAAGAAAATCAAGTTCGACTAGCTCGATGCGCCGGGATAGGACGAGCTCGAAACCTTCCTCGCCGATGGAGCACATCGTCCTGGCCGGCAAAAAGCTCGAGGAATTCGTCTCCCGTGCCTACAGCTCGGGGTGCGCAAAAGCGGGGGCGAAGGTTTCCACATCGGTGGCGCTCATTCCGACAGCGTGCGCAACCGTCTTCCAGTCGCGCACGGCCGATTTCACTTGCTCGAGCACCGGGACTTCTGCGCCATTGGAGAAGCCGAATAAGGGGGCGGCCCCCACCGCCACGGCCAGCGAAGCGGTATCTCCGGAATCCTCCGTAATCCATGTCTTCAGCGCGCGTTCCTTGTCCGGAAATGGATTCACGTCGAAAGCGGGGGCGAGCTGCCATTGCCCATAGGCGTGGTGCAAAAATCCGTGGTTATTCAGATGATCGTCGACATTGTTGATGAGGATGTTGAACACCAGGCGACGCCACAATTCATGCAAATCGGCGGTCGCCTGGCTGCTGTGCGTGCGGATGGCCTCCGCGATGTCGACATAGGTGTGCTGCTCGGCCGGCTGCGCCTGGAGCATTGAACGCGCCGACAGGTACGGCAAACGCCCAGCGGCGCTTCGGTCGAAGCGCGAAATTAGGGCGACAGGAACCCCTTCGGAATCGACGACGCGAGCGTGGGCCGCATTGATACCGGCAGCGACCGCGAGGTTTAAGGCGAGAACCTCACCATGAACGACAGAACGGGTGTCCTTTGCGCTGGGGAATTTCCCGATGGCCAAGGTGCCGTCGGCATCGAGAACAGAGCACTTCGGCCGTAAGCCTCCAAGGGAAGTGCCGTTACCACGCAAATACGCCAAATCGCGTGCCGTTTCTTTATTCTCCTCCACTGCCCGGGACGCAGCGAGCAACTGCGGCAGCGCGATGAGGGCGGGTGTCCCCCGTTTGCCGCCGGATCGACGATGAAAGACTCCTTGGTCGTCGCGAAAGCGAATTGCTCCGATGCGGCTGAAATCATTGACCCAGAGCAGGTAGTCGAAATCGTTGAGGACACCGGTAGATTTTGCGTCGCCCCCCGGTTCCTTCCGCTGCTTGGCGTGGTCGCGCTGGATGACCATGCGCCCCCATCCATCCGGCTCGACATCAGCGAAACAGCCAAAGAATGCCGACTGGTTCGCGTCCTTATTCGCGCGAAACTGAAAGCCGGTGACTAGGGGCAGGTCTGGAGAGAGGGCGAAGCGGTCGGGATTGGCCAGCCAGTTTGTTGCGTAAGCGAAAGCGATCGCCTGCCGTGCCCCGTCTGTCTCGAAAATCAGGGTGCCGACCTCGACCGGCGTCTCGCCGAGGCAAACGTTCATGCTTTGCTTCACAGCGCCCCCGTTTTGCGGCGGCCAATTCGCACGCGCTGTGGCAGCCGGGCCTCATCGAGAAGCAGACCAGTATCGTCCTTGGCAACGTCAAGGACGGCGTCGAAGGGCGTGCCGAGGCCCAAGGCAAACAGGACCATGGCATAGGCGCCAACCGAGGTTCCTGGTGAACCCTCTACAATGCGTGAGTACAAGGGTGCAGAAATGCCCGCGCGCTCGCACACCGCAGCGATGGTAAGGCGGCGCTTTTTCCGCGCGACCTCTATGTCCCTTCCCAACTTGGTCAAGGAGCGGATTACACGAGGGGGTATCGAGGGAACTGCCAAAGAGGGCATAATATAATACCAATGTTCTTTTAAGTTGATATAGTGTAACGTATGTATTGTCTTAAATCAAATACGCACGGTGCCGACCATCCCCGCGCGTTCCGGGGGCGACGAGGGGCGACCGTAGGCTAGCAGTTTGTTGAAAAACGAAGTGCGGTGGCAAACACACTCGGATTTCGGGGTGTTCTGACCCCTCCGCGGGAGAAATAATCGCTTGTAGGCCGCGTGTTGTGGTTTTTCATGAAGCATCGCCGGATCATCGCGGTGCACGGAATCCGCAATAAGGGCCACGCCATTCCGGAGCGGGACTTGCGCACCGCAAAAGAGCGGATGCGCGACTGGCAGGAGAGAACGAAACCATGAAAACGACGAATTTCGACCGCTACCTCACGAAGCAGATGCAGGACACGCGCTTTGCCGCAAGGTTCGAGCGTGCCGGTCAAGCATGGGACGTGGCGCTGCAGATCGCCGCGCTGCGCGAGCAGGCGGGACTTTCGCAAAAGGAACTCGCACGGCGCTTGAAGACTTCGCAGCAGCAGATCAGCCGCCTTGAATCGCCCGATTACGAAGGTCATTCGCTGGCCAACCTGCGGCGCGTTGCCGAAGTGCTGCACGCGCGCGTGCGGGTGGTGTTCGAGCCGGATGAAAAGAGCGTCAAGCGGGTGGTGCAGCCCATCGCGCCTTACCGCATCAAACGCGCTTCCGCGAAGTAATCAATCGGGGCTGCGGCCAAGCAGACTGAACATGGCGCGCAAGAAAGCCCCCGAACTCACATTCCAGCAGCACATCGCGGACTTCCTGGTCCACGCGCACAAGTGTGGTGTGCTCGAACAGTCCGACATCACGGACACCGAGCATTTCATTGCGGAGAACGCTTCAGGCGGCGCCGGTCGCACACAATTAGCGCACAATAGCCGATCCATGAAGCGCGTCCTGCTGCTTCTGCCCACCACCGGCTACCGCAACAACGATTTCCTTGCCGCCGCGAAAAAGCTGGGCGTGGAGATCGTGGCGGCGGCCAACTACTGCCACCGTTTGGCCCCAGCCTGGGGCCTGCCTCCCATCATGGCGCTCCATTTCGACCGGCCGGAGCAGGCGGCGAACGATGTTCTGCGGGAGATTAGCGGCACCTTGGATGCGGTGTTGGCGGTGGACGATTCGGGCGTCGAGCTTGCGGCGCTGCTTGCGGAGCGTCTTGGCCTGCCGGGGAATCCCGCCCACGCGGTGCGCCGGGTGCGGGACAAGCTGGCGTTCCGTTCCCTGCTCCACGAATGGGAATTCCTGTGTCCTGAATTCCACCACCTGCCGACCGGCGAAGACCCCCGGAAACTGTTTCCTGAGTTGAAGTTTCCGGTGGTGGTGAAGGCCCGGCGTTTGTCGGGGAGCCGCGGCGTGATCCGTGCCGATGATTCCGAAGCGCTGGTGCGGGCCGTGAACTGGGTGCGGGCCATTCAGTCGCGGGCCGACCGGGACGCCGAGGAACTGGGCCTCATCATCGAGGGCTTCATACCGGGACAGGAGTTCGCACTGGAAGGCACCCTGAAACAGGGGGAGCTCACCACCCTCGCCCTATTCGACAAGCCCGATCCGCTGGACGGACCCTACTTCGAGGAAACGCTTTACATCACACCGTCGCGGCTGCCGGGGGCGCTTCAGGACCGCATCCATCATGAAGTGGCGCGGGCCTGCCGCGTCGCCAGGCTCGCGGCTGGGCCGGTCCACGCCGAAGTGCGGATCAATGACCAGGGTATCTGGATCCTGGAGGTCGCGGCCCGCTCCATCGGCGGCTTATGCGGACGGGTGCTCACCCATGCCCTGGGGATGAGTCTGGAGGAGCTGATTTTGCGCCAGGTGGTCGCAGAACCGCTCGCCATTGCCGGCGAGGGCGGCGCTGCGGGAGTCATGATGATCCCCATTCCGCGACGCGGCATATACGATGGAGTCGAAGGCCTGGCCGCCGCGCAGTCGGTACCTGGCGTCACCGGGGTCACCATTACGGTGGAGCCCGGCCAGATCATCGCGCCGCCTCCCGACGGAGCGAGCTACCTGGGGTTCATCTTCGCCCGCGCGGCGAGCCCCGCGGATGCGGAAACGGCGCTACGCATCGCCCATCGCCGGCTGCACTTCGATATCCGCCCCGAGTATCCGGCGATGGAAGCGCCCGCCGGGCAACCCGGTTGTGAAATGAGTCCTATCGCAAACATCCGTGTCTCGCCGAAATGAACAACCCTACTTACCCCGCGGGCGACGGCGCAGCTTGGTTTTCCGAGCCCCACGGGTACAACTTCAACGGTTACCTGGTTTGCCATGGAGAAGGAAATCTGTGCATTGATCCGGTACAGCCGAGCGACGAGTGCCTCGCCAACATCGCCCGCATCGGGACCGCAAGAATTCTGCTAGCAAATCGCAACCACTCGCGGGCAGCCAATCTGGTACGCACCCGCACTGGCCTGATCGAGTATTTGCGCATCGCCGGCGGCG
>DAIQRF010000218.1:0-4565 GCA_036786505.1 Casimicrobiaceae bacterium
TTGGCCGCGGCGACCGGACTGTTGGCCTGGCGCGCGCGGACGTTGAACACCTTCCGATGGAGCGGCGCTTTCGCGTCACTGACGGGACGGAATCTCGCCGGATGGCAGCGCGCGATCTGGCTGATCATCCTGGGCTGGCTGGCGGTACGGTTTGCATTGCTCCTCACCGAGATCGTGTGGCGCCCGTTGTTCCCCTGGGACGCATGGACGCAGTGGGGCACGAAAGCGCGGGTCTGGTTTGAATTGCGGACCATGGCTCCATTCGTCACTGCCTCGGAATGGCTTCATGCAACCGGCCCCAACGTCTATTTCGATGCCGCGCCGCACTACCCCGCCACCGTGCCGCTGCTGCAGGTGTGGTCGGCGATACTCCTGGGACGCTGGGAGGACACTCTCGTCAACCTGCCGTGGTGGCTGACCGGGGTTGCATTCGCCTTCGCCATCTACGGTTACCTCGCGCGGGAAGGGTTCGAACCGGTAATGGCTCTCGTCGGCACGTGGCTGGTCTTGTCGCTGCCTATTCTGGAAGTTCACATTGCGCTTGCCGGATACGCTGACCTCGCAATGTCGACCTATCTCACTCTTGCTGCGCTCTGGTCGTTGCGGTCGGTGCGCACGCGGCGTTGGGGCGACGCGGCGATCGCCCTGTTGTTGCTGGCCGCCTGCGTGGTGATCAAGAATCCGGGCAAGATCTGGGTCGCTACCTTGGTGCCCGGCATAGTGATTGCCATGCTGCCCCGGCAAGGCATTCGCATTGCGACCGCGTTGTTCATAATCGCCATCTGCGCCATGCTCGTTCTGGCCCGTGCGGAGCCGACGATCCTCGGCTACCGCTTGCACCTGGATTTCGAGATGCCATGGCGTGCTTTATTCGAAGCCTACTTCGCCTTCGGCAACTGGAATCTGCTCTGGTACGGAGCCCTTGCCGTGGCCGTGTTGGCGCGACGGCACCTGCTATCGCGGGAGGTGGCGCCTTACACGGCGATGGTCGGCGCCGGCCTCATGTTCCTCCTTTTCGGATTCGCGTTCACCAACGCCTCCGTGTGGGTGGAGGATCAGTCGACGGTCAACCGAGCCACACTGCACCTTGCTCCGCTCATCATCGTCTGGATGCTGCTGTCTTTCCGCGCATGGGCGCGCCATCTGACATTGCGGCCCGCGGCCACCCCCGACGCTCAGGAAGCCGCTGGCGCCGCCTGACGCCAATGGCAACCCGCGCATGCTCGATCTTGCGGGCGTTACGCGCTGTTGCATCGATACCGCGAACCCTGCGCTCGCAGATAGACATACGTCCATTCTTCACTCGCATTTGCTACTTGTTATGCACAAAGTCGTGGCTTTGGCCATTCGCTGCGATTTTAGAGGTGGAACTTGCCCGTTTCTTGCGTGCCTCCAAGCAGAAGAGTGAATTACCTTGTCAAACCCGAGATATGCTATTAGCATAGGCCAACTGCGTCATCATGCGACGTTTTTGGTCGGTCCGCGGTACCCTTTTCTTTAGCAGCAACGATGCCATGCCCACTCACAAATTGATTTTCCTGCTCCGATTTTTCGCCGTCGCCTTGGCGTTTGGTTTGGCGCCATACTGCGCCCAGGCTCATAACAGCGCTAATTCTTTGCCTGCATTGCCGCAGGCTCCTACCGCACAAGCGCCCGTCGAGTTGGTCAATGGGACGGTCAGGGAACTTGTCGTCGACAATCGCGTCTCCCAGGTGACCGTTCGCTACGTCGCATTGCAGCTCGATGATGGCCACAACGTTGCGCTCAATGGCTCAGGCGTGGACTTGCTGGCGAAGGGTGCGCGCGTACAGGCGACCGGCCAGTTTTCCGGAGACGCGCTCTTCGTCACGAGTTACCACGTCGTCGCGGGTCCCACCGCAACGGCAAGCGTCGCTAAATCGCTAGCCACGGGCCAAGCGCAAGGGACGCTTGGGATGGTGCATGCAGACAATTTCGATCAGGGTCGAAGTGCGTATAGCCTAGTGGTCCGCGGCAGCGACGACCAGGCAACTCCGCTGCGGCTCACAGTTACCCCCGATGTGCTCCGGATCGGCATGTCGGTCATTGCCCGGGGAACGCTTGCCGCTGATGGCGTCTCGCTCGACGTTAGCAGCATTTCGATTCTGGCGTTGCCGGCGCCGCAGCCCAAGGATCTTTCGGCGGCGCCAATCACGAACAAGGTACTCGTGATTCTCGTCCAGTTCCCGGCTGCGCGTGCCCCGGCATTCACGCAGGCCGAGGTCGATCAGGTCATGCGGACCAACAGCACCAGCGTTGCCAATTACTACCAAGAAGTGTCGTATAGCCAGCAGTTGCTCAATGTCACGGTGACGCAGTGGCTGCTATCGGCGAGCGCTGCACCGTCGTTCTGTGATTACACCGCCATCGCCAACGCGGGAGATGCCGCCGCGACCGCGGCCGGCTACGCGCCGGCGAATTATCAGAACCGCTTCTACGTCTTTCCCTATCGCAGCGACTGCGGCTGGGCAGGCCTTGCCTACATCGGGCTCGGCAAGGCGTGGAGCAACGGCTATAACCAGCTCAACGTCTACGCCCACGAGCTTGGACACAACTTTAATTTGTGGCACGCCGCAAGTTTGTATTGTCCGGGTCAGGTCATCGGCGGTTCCTGCAGCTCGTCCGAGTACGGTGATCCGTTCGATGTCATGGGCAACCTCACTGCGATGCATTTCAATGCAGCCCAGAAATCGATTCTCAACTGGATCCCCGCCACTGCGGTGAAGACGCACACGACGGGGAGTGCGACGTATACGTTGTCGCCGATCGAATCATCCGGGGGAACCACCTATGCCGTGAAAATTCCCGCTGCGGCCAATCGCACCTACTGGCTCGAGTATCGACAGCCCATCGGCTTCGACGGCGACATGTCCTTCTATCCGAATAACGGAGCACAGATTCGCGTGTCCAGTCCCTTTGAATCGATTTGCGGTGGATGCGCCGACGATACCGAGTTTCTCGACATGACGCCGGGAACGGCGAACACGTTCGGCGACGGCGCGCTGATCGTGGGGCAGACCTACACCGACAGCACCTACGGGACGACCATCAGCGTGCTGTCGGCGAGCGCCACCGCGCTGACAGTTCAAGTCACGGCGTCCGGTCCGACCTCCACGGCGACGACGCTGACGAGCTCGTTCAATCCATCGACGGTGGGTGCAAGCGTTACGTTTACGGCAACGGTGACTGGCAGCGCACCGACCGGCAGCGTGAACTTCAAGGACGGCGGCACGTCGATCGCGGGCTGTTCTGCGGTTACGCTTGCGGGCACCGGCAATGCACGGACTGTCGCATGCAGCACCAGCGGCCTCGCAGTCGGCGCTCATACCATCGTCGCTACTTACAGCGGCGATTCGGGCAACGCCGGGTCGAGCAGTGCGCCGTTATCGCAGGTCGTAAACCAAGGAATGACCACGAGCACGACAACGCTGACCAGTTCGCTCAATCCATCGACGGTGGGTGCAAGCGTCACGTTTACGGCAACGGTGACTGGCGCGGCACCGACCGGCAGCGTGAACTTCAAGGATGGCGGCACGTCGATCAGCGGCTGCGCCGCCTCCGCCGTCACCGGCATCGGTAACTCGCGGACAGCCACGTGCGCGACCGGCAGCCTTTCGCTTGGCGCGCACAGTGTAGTCGCGAGCTACAGCGGAGATGCAGGTAACTCGGCCTCGAATAGCGCGGCCCTGTCGCAAGTCGTTGTGGCCGATTTGCCTGTGGCGATTGCGCAATTGATCACCAACTATTACGAAACAATTTTAAACCGTGCGCCCGATCCTGGTGAGACCTTATTTTGGGCGAGCGAGGCTGCTCGTATGGTCGGCTTCGGCGCGTCCGCGAAGGAGTCGTTCATTGTGATGGGCGTCTATTTCTTCACCAGCGCAGAGTATCTGGGCCGCCAACGCGACGATACGGCATATGTGACCGACCTCTATCACTCTTTTCTGCAGCGCGAGCCAGATGCCGCAGGGCTCACCTTTTGGCTCGGGCAACTGGCCGCAGGCCTCTCGCGCAATATAGCTCTCTTGAATTTCGCGTTCTCACCGGAATTCAGTCAATACATGACTGCCCAAGTCGGCGACACCGGGCGAGCCGAGGTTTATACGGTCGTGGACTTCTACCGCGGGTTCCTTAATCGGTTACCGGACAACGCAGGGTTCAGCTATTGGGTTGGCCGCTTCCGCACCGCACAATGTCAGGACAACCGGGCTATCCTGACTGAGGTCGAGAGTATGTCCAGTCAATTCTTGAACAGCGCCGAGTATCAGGGGCGAAATCGCACCAACTCGCAGTTCGTGGATGATATGTACAACACGTTCCTCCGCCGCGGCGGCGATCTTGCCGGAGTCAACTTTTGGATTGGGCAACTGGCCACGAGTTCGCGGGACCAGATTCGACAACAGTTCAAGCTCAGTCCCGAGTTCCAGGGACGCGTGAACGCGATCCTCGCTCAGGGTTGCCTACCCTGACAGCCTGACTGCGCTCGCTCAAGGTTGCCTACCCTGACTGCCTGACTGCGCAGCGGGGAGGCATATTACTCGTCGCTT
>DAIQRF010000219.1:0-4536 GCA_036786505.1 Casimicrobiaceae bacterium
TTCCCGGGCTGCTTATGGATTTCGTGCACTCGATGCACGCCACGGTGATCGTCCGGGGGCTGCGCGCGGTGTCCGACTTCGAATACGAATTCCAGATGGCCGGCATGAACCGGAACTTGTATCCCGAGGTCGAAACGCTGTTCCTCACGCCGGCCGAAAAATATCTCTTCATGTCGTCGACGATCGTTCGCGAGATCGCGCGCTTCGGCGGCGACGTCAGCAAGTTCGTGCACCCCGTCGTCGCGGCCAGGCTGAAGGCCAAGGTCGCGGACATCGACGCGGACGAGGCAAAAAGGTAGCGCGAACCATGGCGCTGATGATCACCGACGAATGCATCAACTGCGATGTCTGCGAGCCCGAATGCCCAAACGGTGCAATCGCGCAGGGGATCGAGATATACGTCATCGATCCTTCGAAGTGCACCGAGTGCGTCGGCCACTTCGACACGCCTCAATGCGTCGAGGTCTGCCCCGTGGACTGCATCCCGGTGAATCCCGACGAAGTCGAGACGCGGGAGCAACTCTTGGTTAAGTACGGGGGCTTGATGGCGGCCGCAAGCAAGACCAAGCCGTCCGCCGAAATCGACGGGATGTGACTCAGTACACTAACTAGCCATTGGCGGCCAGCGGCATGAGTTCAGGCTGCTCGATAATCGCGACAATGGCAGAGAGCTCTCGCTCCAGCGCGGTGATCTGGGCGTGTATGCCCGCTTCTGCTTGCTCCAGCTCGGTCAAACGCTCCTCGAGCTCGTCGCTTGCGCGATGGATGCGCTTGACGCTTTCAAGGCGCCGGCGTAGCTGGAGGTGGTGCTCGCGCACCTGGGTTTCAAGCGGCGCCATGACCGCCTTGAGCCAGCTTTCCAGATCGCGATTGGCGATGTCGTAGACGTGCTTGACGCGGATCGCGATGGTCTCGAAGAAGCGTTTCATCAGCGTGAACTTGGCCTTGCTCACCATGTTCCACAACGTATTGAAGTGCACGTTGTATGCACGCTCGAGACGTTCGACCTCTTTCTGATACTTGAGCATCGAAAAAGGTGGCGGCGCGAAAGGCTCGAGTCCGTGCTCGCTCGCAAATCGCGCATACATCGCAAGCATCATGTCGTGGATTTCCGATGTCTGGCGCGCGCTTAGCCCGAGGCCTCCGTGGATCTGGGCGAAGAAATCGTTCATGGCCGAGCGCACGCCCTTGGTGAAGGGACTGCCTTCGATGCGCTTACGGGTTTCTCCAGCAGTCGCGCGCAATTTCTCCAGACCGATGCACTCGTAGAGCGTGTTGGTCTGCTGCGTGAACACCGTTCGCAGCGCGGTGTAGCGCTGCATGCCGCGCTCGAACAGGTCTTTCTCCTGCTGGATGCGCTCCATCATGTGCTCGACCACATCCTGATTCTTGCCGCGCAAACCGCGAAGCTCGCCCAGCTGCTCGTGGATGCCCGCGATGCGGCTGTCGAGTATCGTGCGCGTGCTCGCAGCCAGGGAACGTATTTCGGCGTGCGTCGCCGAGCCGACGATGTGCCGCTTCGCGGGGATCAGCTCCTTCGAAAGAGCCAGTTCAAGCTGCGGCAGGCGGCTCTTGGCCAGAAGCGCGTCGTCGCCGTTGACCTTGGCCAGGAGCGCCTTCTGCGCAGACACCGGGAAGACTTGCGCCGGCGGGATCGCAAGCAGTTGTGCGCTGCTGCGTACCTGCCGCGCGATTTCGGCTTCGATCTCCGACGCTGACCGAAGCTCGTCCCACAGCCCGTCGATCTTGTTCAGAATGACCAGGCGGCCTTCCTTGGTGGCAGGGTTTTCGCCAACCAGATGGTTTTGCCACACGTCGATGTCGGTCTTGGTCACGCCGGCATCCGCGGCGAGGATAAACAGCACCGCGTGTGCGTTGGGCAGCAAATTGAGCGTCAGTTCGGGTTCGGTTCCGATCGCGTTCAGGCCCGGCGTGTCGAGAATCACCAAACCCTGCTGCAAAAGCGGATGCGGGAAATTGATCACCGCGTGGCGCCAGCACGGAATGTCGACGGCAGCCTCGTCGGCCGCGGACATCGGGGCCAGCACGTCGCCGTCGTCGTAAAGTCCGTATTTGCGCGCCAGCACGATCGGCACGCGTTTGGTCTGCGAGACTTGCGACAGGACTGCGCTCATCCTGTCCGCCGACGATAGATCGAGGGCGAGCGTTACCCACTCGTCGGCGTAGTTCTTGAACTCGGTCACCGAGCCGTCGCGCGCCCGCGTTTCGATCGGCAACAGGCGAATCGACGGCGGCCGCGTTGAATCGTAGAGGAGCTCCGTCGGGCACATGGTGGTGCGGCCGGCCGCGGACGGCAGCAAACGCTGTCCGAAGTCGGCGAAAAAGATGGCGTTGATCAGTTCGGACTTGCCGCGCGAGAACTCCGCGACAAAGGCCACGACCAGTTGATCCTGGTGCAGCCGCTCGAGCAAGTGCTGGATCCTGAGATCGGCGTGGGCGTCGGCCAATTCCTGCTGTGAAAGCCATTCGTGCAGGCCGGAAATGCCCGCCGACAGGCGCCGGCGCCAGTCGCTGTACGCCTCGAATCGCGCCGCCAGGTCCCTGGATTGCATCATGATTGTGCCTCCCTCGGGCGCGAGCTTGAGCTTATGAGCGCAGACGCCCGGTCTTCACAACGGGGCCTCGACAACGGAACTCGAGCGCCAGCCCGGCCTGCGCCATGCCCGACGCCCCTCTTTTGCGCTCGGTCGCCGTGCCGGGGACTCTAGCATAAAGCGCGCCACGCCGATCGCCTGGCGCGGGTCCGTGTGGCGCTTTTCCGTCGGCTGGCGCGGTTTAGCGTTGGCATTTGGGGCAAAAACTCGTCGCGCGGCCGCTAAGCCGGACAGAGCGGATCGCCGTTCCGCATACACGGCACGGCCGCCCCTCGCGACCGTAGACAAAGTAATGGAATTGGAAGTAGCCGGCCGCGCCGTCGCTGTCGACATAGTCTCGCAGCGTGCTGCCGCCCTTGGCGATCGCATCGGCAAGCGTCTCGCGCACGGCCTCGCGTAGTCGCCTCATCCGTTGGCGCGAAATCCGGTTGGCGGCACGCGTCGGGCGGATACCGGCGCGGAACAGCGACTCGTTGGCGTAGATGTTGCCCACACCCACGACCACCCTGTTATCCATAAGAGCGAGCTTGATCGCAGCACGGCGCTTGCGCGTGGCGCGGAACAGGTGATCCGGATCGAAATCGACGCCGAGCGGTTCGGGCCCGAGCCCGGCCAGCAGCGGGTGATGCGCTGCGCCCGGCGACCACAGCACTGCACCGAAGCGTCTCGGGTCGTGATAGCGCAGCACCGCGCCGTTGCCGAATTCGAGGTCGACATGGTCGTGGATGCGTTTGGGCGGGGCATCCCTGTAAACGCGCAGACTGCCGGTCATGCCGAGATGGATGAGCAGTGTATCCATACCCAGCCGGAACAGCAGATACTTGCTGCGTCGCTCGACTTTGTCGACCACCCGCCCGATGAGTCGCTGCGGCAGATCTTCAGGAACCGGCCAGCGCAACCGGCGGTCGTAGAGTCGTACCGCCGTCACATTCTGCCCTTCCACGTAAGGCGCAATCCCGCGCCGGGTGGTTTCGACTTCGGGGAGTTCGGGCATGGGCGGCCGGGCGCGTTTGTTGCTGCGTCCAATATAACCTAAGATTGAAAGCGCTTCGGCATTGCGCCGACAGCACAGAAAGCGATTTGCATGTTTCCTCACAGCTCGCATTCCTTGTCCCGACTGGCGCTGAATCTGGCGTTGCTGCTGGGAACCGCCGCTACCGGCTACGACGCCGCGGCGCAAACGGCGCCCGTTGTGCCGACACCCCCGGGCGCCCCGGTCACCTTAGCGCATCCGCTGACCGCCGAGCTCGTCTACAGGATGCTGGTCGGCGACATCGCCCTGCAGCGCGGCGCGCCGGCGCTCGCGGCGCGTGCTTACTTCGAAGCGGCGCGAGACGCACAAGACGCGCAGCTTGCGCGCCGCGCGACGGAGGTCGCGCTGTTTGCCCGTCAACGCGATCTTGCACTCGAGGCCGCGCGGCTATGGTTGAAGCTCGATCCGAGCGCCGATCGCGCCAAGCAAATGGTCGCGACGCTGTCGCAACCGGGCGCCGGCGGTGACATCAAGTCGGAGCTGGAACGCGTGCTGGCCGAGGCGGGCGCGGACAGCAAGACGCTCGCCGATGCATTTGTACAGCTGAATCAGGCGCTCACCGCGCAGACGGATAAAACCGTGGTCTACCGCCTCATTGTCGAGCTCGCGAAGCCGTACCCTGGCGTCGCGGAGGCGCAGTTCGCAGTCGCATTGGCGGGGTACAACACCGGACTTTCAGATCTGGAAATTGCCGCCGCATCGATCCGCGCCGCCGACCGGGCGCTGGAGCTCAAGCCCGGCTGGGAGCGCGCGGCGCTCATCAAGGCCGATATTCTTGCCAAGGCGTCTCCCGAGGGCGCGATTCGCTACTTGAATGGCTTTCTCGCGAGCGTGCCCGAGTCGCGCGCGGCGACCGGCGCGCTAGCGCAACTCTACGTGGGACAAAAG
>DAIQRF010000220.1:0-4530 GCA_036786505.1 Casimicrobiaceae bacterium
TGCCTGCGAACGCAAACGCCCTGGTGGACGCCCGCGCCAAGGGTATCGACACGCGTCCGCTGGTCGAATGGGCGGAACGCGCCCTCGATGGTGGCGGCAAAGTCATTATTCCGAAAACCGAACTGGAACGTCTGCGCAAGGCAGCAAAGGAACCCCCGATGGCCACCAAGCCCAAAACCAGGCCGCATCGGCGTGCCGACAATGATCCAGATCCCGTCGATGGAGAGCCGGTCCTCGGAAACTGCGGGCGCAAAGCCGAAGACGAATGCGGCATGACCGATCCTGCCGAATGTTCGGTGCATGCCGGAACCAAGGCGGACCCGATCGACCCGGACGACGAGAAGGCGCTTTTCCGCCAGATGAAAACTGATCTGAAAGAGCTGATGTCTTTCCTGACCGGCAAGCAGGTGATCCTGCGGGCTGACAGCGATGGGGACAACGACGGGGACGACGACGATCCGCCGCTCGCCCATGAGGACTCAATCCGCATGGCGCACAAATGCCTGCGAACATCGAAGGCGTTCCTAACCGAGGGGATGCTGCATCACGCCAAAGCGGTCGATCTGCTCGGCGACGTGGTCGACGCGCTCGATGTAAAGCCGGATGACGACGGCGATGGCGGCCAACCGAATGAAGATGATCCGGACGATTCCGAAAAGGCCATTCGCCTGAGACGCGCCGCAGAACGCCGGGAGCGTCTTACTGCGCTCGTGTTCTCAAAACTATAGCGAATACCTGAACGACCGGCCTTCGGGCCGAGCCATAATCGCCCTTTGGCAAGGTGCCGCATCGCCGTGATGGCGACGCATCCCTATTGATGGAGCCTTAAACCTCATGAGCACACTGCTGTCGCTCCGCCAGGCCTTGGGCACGGCGGTGGATAAACTCGACTCCCTTGTGGCCGACCCCAAGGCCTACGGGTCTCAGGAAAAGGTCTGCGACGACCTCGAAGCGCAGATCAAGCTGGCGGAGAAAGCACAGAAGCGCTCTGCCGGACTTGCCCGCCCCGCAGGCGGATCATCCGGTGAGGTGGACGAAATCAACCCGATGCAGCGCACCCTGACGCAGGTGCGCGGCATGGACCCGCGCGCGCGGCTCCGCGGCTTTGACGATTACCTTGGGCTTGCGCGCAAGGGGTTCGACTTCACGCCGAAGGCCGATCAGCACTTCCGCAGTCTTGGCGAAATGTTGCAATCGGTATTCAAGCACTACGCAAGCAAGGGCACCGATACTGACGGGCGTCTTGTCCGCGCTCCAACAGGCGCTTCGGAAGTCGATCCGACCGGCGGCGGCTTCCTGGTGCAAATCGATTTCGCTTCCGCGATATTCATGTTGGCGCACGACCTGGGCCGCATCATTGGCCAGGTAAACAAGATTCCGATCAGTGCCAATTCGAACGGTATCAAGATTCCCGGCGTTGATGAAACCAGCCGGGCGACCGGTTCCCGCTGGGGCGGCGTGCAATCGTTCTGGGTCGGCGAAGGGACCGCCGTCACCGCGACCAAACCGAAATTCCGCCTGATCGAATTCGATCTCAAGAAGATGATGTCGGTCATGTATACGACCGATGAAATGTTGCAGGACAGCACAGCGCTGACGTCGATCGCTGCCCAGGCGTTCTCGGAAGAAATCATGTTCATGACCGAGGACGCAATTTACGAGGGCACCGGCTCCGGCATGCCGCTCGGCATTCTCAACAGCAGTGCTCGCGTCACGGTTGCCAAGGAACCCGGCCAGGCAGCCGGAACGATCGTCAAGGAAAACATCGACAAGATGTGGGCGCGTATGTGGGCGCGATCGATGCCGAACGCGGTCTGGTACGTCAATCAAGACATCATACCGCAGTTGATGGCGATGAATCAGGCGGTCGGCACCGGTGGCCAGTTGGTCTACTTGCCGCCGGGTGGTTTGTCCGGCACCCCGTTCTCGACGCTCTACGGTCGCGAGATGGTCTGGACTGAATACAGCGGCGCGCTCGGGACCGAAGGCGATATCATGCTCGCCGACCTCAGCCAGTACACGCTGGTCGACAAGAATGGCGTGCAGGCGGCGACAAGCATGCACGTCGCGTTCCTTACGGACGAGATGGTGTTCCGCATCACCTACCGGGTCGACGGCAAGCCGATGTGGACAGTGCCGATCACGCCATTCCATGGCCTCACCAAATCCCCGTTCATTACACTTGCGGCCCGCTGAAACCCCGGCGGGTCGCTGGTGTGACCCGCCTAACCTGAAAGAGCCCTCACCATGGCACGTCAATTTAGCATGGTTGCCCAGATCCCGCCCGTGGAGCTGCTCGCTCCGGCGGCGGATAGCGGCGGCCGCACGAGCAGTTACCGCAGCCTAAAAAACTGCCTCAAGGCGTTCGTTGTCGTGCACATCACCCAGGGCAACGCGGCGACGGTGCTGCTCTCGCTCTTACAGGCGACGGCGGTCGCCGGGACCAGTAGCAAGGCGTTCACTGCGGTCCCGATCGCTTCCAACCTTGATACGTCGGTGAACGACTCGCTTGTGGTGCGGACGCCGGCGGCGACTTACACGACCGATGCCGGGGTTAAGAACAAGATCATCGTGTTCGAAGTGACGCCGGAAAGCTGCATGGACGTGACGAACGGCTTCGACTGCATCGCGATCAGCACCGGGGCGAGCAACGCCGCGAACATCACGCAGGCGACGCTGCACATTCTGGGCTCGGTCCAGTCTGCCAGCCCGCCGAACAGTTACGTAGACTGATCCTCACCCCTCCAAGCCGTTCTCAGGAACGATCGCCCAGTGCGGTCGGTTAGGAGCCTCCCATGGCGACGCGTTCAAGATATACCGGTGGCCGGCTGGACTTTTTTGATAGCGTAACAAGCGAACGCGTCCAGCCAATCGCGCCAATCCTTTCTTACGACGATTTCCTTGGTGCTGCAGTTGTCGTTCCCGCCGCCGGCGCTCCAGAGTCCGGTATGTTGTGGTGTAAGAAGATCGTCGGCGCCGCTCCACCAACTGTTGCCGGGGTGGCCAATGGGATTGGCGGACAGGTTGCGTGCACCCTGACGGCGACCTCCGAAAAGCAGGACGCTGTCCTGTTCTGGAACGATCAGAAGGGCGTCGATGTTACCAAGGGCGCGATTTTTGAAGCACGAATTCAATTGTCGGTGTTACCAAGCGCGGCCGGCGTGCAGGCGTATGCCGGTCTGTCCAGCACCTGGATCGATGGCCCGGACAACAATACCTGCTTCATGCAGTTTTGTGCGACGGCGAGCGGTGCACTATTGGTCCGATCCTTTGACGGTGTGACGACCGTATCAGCGGCCAGCGGCACCACAGTACTGGCGACAGACTGGGTAACGTTGCGGATCGATGCGACCGACGTAACGGATGTGAAATACTTCATCAATGGTGCGCAGGTCAGCACGACAGGGCAGGTAAATTTCGCCGCGACGGGCACGCTGGCCGTACTTCAGCCGTTTATTGGTTGTTACAAACCGAGTGGAACCGGCGTCGGCACTTTGACGGTCGATCATGTGCGCACGTGGATGAACCGGTCCTGAGCGATGTTCAGCATTGGAATTACTCTAAATCCGGCGACGATACTGAGCGGCACATCGCTGTCCGGGCCGGTCGCGCTCGGCGCCTTGACACTGGTCGGCATATCGATGCCAGCCGCTTGGACCGCAGCGGCGTTGACGTTCCAGGTGAGTCCTGATGGCGGGGCGACGTGGCAAGAGCTGGTCGACAATGCCGGCGCTGCGATCTCGATCACGGCTGCGGCGGCAACTTTCATCATGCTAATCGGCGAGGCGTCCTTTAATTGGCGCGGCATTAATATGATCCAGGTGAGGAGCGGAACTGTTGGCGTTCCAGTCAACCAGGGCGCCGATCGGATCGTGAACCTAATTACGCGAAGCGAGATGCTATGACCGTAATCATGGTCTGGGGGACCCTCGGGTTGCTTGTCACCTTTGGGTTTTACGGTGCGGTCACCTGCTGGAACGCTGTCGCGCTTCGGTGCGCCAAATCAAAACGTGGCCTGTAACCATCATGAACCGCGCAAACGGTTATCTGCACCGAATGCTGACCGCGCCCGCACGCAAGGAAAACCCCGATCATGCGGACAACTCTGGCGGTGACAGTGGCGCCGGACGCAGAGCCGGTGACGGTGCAGCAAGTCCGGAAGCACTGCCGGATCGACCACGCGTCAGACGACGACCTGCTGGCAAGCTACGTCCAGACGGCAAGGATAATGGCGGAGGGGTACCTTAGTCGGGTCCTGATCACGCAAACGTTGCTCTGGACGGTGCGCCCGGAATCTCTGCTACGGCCGGACTGGAGATTTGTTATCGGCCCGCTGGAATTGCCTCGCGCGCCCGTGCAGTCAATCGCATCGGTGACCGTTCTCGATAGGTGGGGAAATTCAACAGCGCTCGCCCCGGCAATTCTGCCGATCGTGCCTCCGACCGCATTCACCGGCTATATCGCTGATCTGTCGCTCGATCCCGCCCAGCTTCGGATCGGGCGCGCCACGCCGCTGATCGACGGCCGACA
>DAIQRF010000221.1:0-4513 GCA_036786505.1 Casimicrobiaceae bacterium
CGGACTTCGCGTCCGGCCCAGCGGCAAACGACCTATAGCGAATGACCCATTTCGGAAGTCGGCGACCTCCAAACATATTTCATGTGACCGGTACCAAGCGTCTTCCAACTGTGGAGTTTAGGCAGATCGGCGGTGCGACGGTGGCGTGGCCCTTGGCGGTGAGACGCCGCTCCCGACATGGACCAAAATCCTTTGCGCTCTATTCTTTTGCTCGGGATTTCCGGCGTTGACTCGCCGTGTCACCGCGCTCGTCGAATATGGATGCAAGAGTCCAGTGGCCAGCCACCGCGACCGACAGTTCAATGCGCGCTAAAAGGCTGAGTGCGGAAGCGCTCCGCCGACGCCGGCTCTTCAACCAATCCCAAAGCTGCCACCTCTTGCTCAAGCATGGGCCTGAGGGCTGCAACCTCGCTTGTGATCGTGTTCTGAAATTCCGCGCCAACATGCTCAAGAAATGGCTTGTCCTTGGGCTTGGGCTTGGCCAGTCGAATCTCGATATGGGTGCTACCATCGGCGTTCTCCATGAACGCGTAGGTCATCAAAACCTTGGGGGCGTTCGGCAGCGGTAGCAGTGTGGTGAGCGTCAGATAGTCGAACGGGCGCCAATCGAGCACTTCCTCGATGACGGCGTGGGGACCGTGCATGCAGTGGTTGGTGGTACCGACCCCACGGCGTCCGCCAGCGGAGGTTTCGCGCACCTCATCGGCTGCACGCCATTTTGGCCGCAAGCCGGGCTGGGTAAAATACTCCCACACCTTCGGGCGCGGCGCGGCGATGTCGAATTCGATTACCCGCACGGAGTTGCTTCGCGTGACCAGGTTTCTTCGGCGGTTTTTTTCATCGTTCCATGCGCCCTCGAGGTCCCGCACCCAGCACTTCACCTCCCCGATGATGTCGATCGTTTCCTGATGGCCGGTGAGACCCTGCGCGACAGGATCGATCCCCATCGCCCGGAGGCAGGGATCGGAATAGAGCACATAGGCGCGGTCGCCGAGGTGCGCTTTCACGACGTTCTTCAAAAGGCGATGAACCACAATGACATCGCGACCCGCGAGTTCGTCACGACCAGCCATCCTTTGCTTGATAAATTCCCCATGGTGGCCGACAAACTTGAGGTCAAGTTGTTGCATCCCGTGGCATGCCTTGCACTTACATGATGTGGCCTGTTCGATGTCGCGGAGGCGCTTCCGGAACGTGAAGTACGCCGATTCGATAGCATCCTGGATCATGGAGCCATCAAAATTGTCGCCGACCGCGTAGAAGAAAGCTGCGTCGCCCTCGAATTTAGCCAGCTTAAACGGAGGGCGAAGACACTTCACCACCGTGTCCATCAGGTCGGCGATGATGTCCTGGGCGTGGTCGAGTTCGACACCGGCGAGGTAGCCGGTGTAGCCCGAGATATCCGCGATTACGAAACAGGCAGGTTCGGCTTTCGGAAGCATTTGGTTGTTCCCTTCAGCTGTGTTGCGCGCGGCCACCGATCCGGACGATCATCCGGATCGGCGCAAGTTCGCCACATTGCTTGCAGTTCAGATCGCCAGGACTCCGTCTTCCCGCTCGATCTCCTGCTCGCGCTCGTTTGGATCGATCGCTCCCAGACTCTTCACGATCCTGAAATGACCGTTAGTCGCCTGCCCGATGTACATGTTCATGCGAACATGATGCTGACCGGGTACCATTTCGGCGGCGCCACCCGGTCCTTCAGCGATTTTGGCGTGATCAAGCGCCTTGATAACATCTCGCAGCCTGAGCGTGCCGGCTTCTTTTACCGCGGTCTCCCAGAGCTTCATACCTCGATACAGACCCGAACACGCGCTGCCGCCGGTGAATTGCTCAGCGCCCGGATAGCGCTCGTTGTATTGCGCGAGCAATTTCGTGCTGAAGGGGTCGCTGGTGGTCTGGTAATAGTCGAGGCAACCGTACAAACCCTCCACGTGCGGGGCGGGCAGCATGCCAAGAAGATTCTCGTCGAAGTATGTGCAGACGATCCGTCCGCCCCGGCGCGTGAAACCGGCGTTGTAGAGCTGCTCCAGGAACGGCGCGACTCCCGGCGGCACGGTCATGTTGAACACGACGTCAGTGCCGCTCGACATGATTTTCTCGATCGTCGCGCCATAGTCAGCATGATCAAGAGGAAAGTACTCCTCGCCGACGATGGCGCCGCCGTTGGCCGTGACGACCTCGCGAACTTTCTTGTTCATGACGCGTGGCCAAATATAGTCCGCCGACGGCAGATAGAATTTCTTCGCGCCTGTATGCTTCATCAACCATGGAATGAGAGGATCAACCTGTTGGGCAGGCACTGGCCCCGTGCAGAAGATAAGCGGATGGCTTTCCTGCCCTTCGTATTGCTCTGGGTAGATGTAAAGCGTCTTGCCCTTGACGACAGCAGGACCCTTGATGGCCTGCCGTGTGGAACTGAAAATGCCGCCGAAGATTACGTCGACCTTGTCGTACTGAACGAGCTTCGTGGCCTTGGCTTCCGCGACGCTGTCGATCGTTGCGCCGTCCTCCAGATACAGATCGATCTTTCGGCCTAGCAAGCCGCCCCGGGCATTGATGTCGTCAATCACCATTCGGGCCACGTTCGCGTTCGCAATACCCATCACCGAGAGTGGGCCGGACTGGTCCGCAATCATACCCACTTTGATCGACGATTCACTCATGGCATTCTCCTCTGTCACTGCCGGCCGCCTGTGGGCTCGGCTCATGTGATGAGAATGCGGGCGGCGTGCCGCCTGCACATGGGGAGTATTCCCTATGCCGCGAATTTTCCCTGCTGGACCAGGCCGCGTTCAAGGGCATAGAGGGCGGCGGCCGCGCGCGTGGTGACGCCGATCTTGGAGTAAAGGCTCTGGATATGATTATCGGCGGTCTTGGGCGCGATTTCGAGCTGCCGGGCGGCCTCCTTCGCGGTATACCCCGCCGCGATCAAGCGCAGGACCTCGATTTCGCGCGGCGTTAGTCCTGACAAACGCTCGGTCGTATCCCGGCGAGCGGGTTGACCGGCGCTCGCCAGAACCGCCTCGACAGCCTCATGGCAGAGTTTTCCCTCCCTGACGGCACCGCGGAGCCGGGATGCTGCTGCGGAATCGCTCAACGCAGGCCTGTGCGGCCTTGGCTCTCTCGCGGTTTGAAAGGCCTCGGCGGCTGCAAGGATTCGGGCGCCGGGCGAAAGATCGGGCGCCTTGGCGTAGCGATGATAACCGCTTCCATCGAGCCGCTCATGATGCCGAAGGACCAGAGCCGCAACAGATTTTCCGTCGCCACCCAACGGCAAAAGCGCACGCTCACCATGGTAGGGATGAAGCCGCGCTGCGTCCGTTTCGCGTTCGGTGAGCGCACTGGCTCTCATCCAGGTCGAGACCGGAACCGCCAGTTCGCCGATATCGTGTGTGTAGGCTGCCCACCGCACGGCGCGAATGTCCGCGGCGGGAAGTCCGATACGCTTGCCGGCAGCTTCTGCAAGCGCCGCGACCGCACGGGAATGACCGAATGTGAAGGGCATCCTCATGTCGATCATATCGGCGATCGCCAGATAGGCCTCCTCGCAATCCGTCTCATCGAGCATCGCATGGGGCAAGGGCTCGATCGCGAGGATGGTCTCCCGGTCGACGGGTCCGTCGAGCCCGGCCATCAGCTGCTCGCAATGAGTGAGAAAAAGCGTCGCCAGTTCCGTCTCGTAGCCGCCGCCTGCGCGCTCGGCAATCTTCGCCGTCATGGTCTCAAATCCATGAAGATCGCTCAGCGCGATGGCGTCTTGCGCCAGCGTCACCAGCCGGACCGGAAATTTCACGGCATCGCCCGAGAGGCCGAGCGGCAATCCCTTTCCATCCCAGCGCTCATAGATCTGCCCGAGGTTTTCGCGGATGTCCTCAGGCAAGCCGATCCGCTCCGCGATCCTCTGTGCAACCTCGCAGTGCCCTGAAAGGATCGGGATATTCACCTGCGGTCCTTCGGCGAGCCCGCGCTCGACCGCCTTTGCCAGTTCCTCGGGCGATGCGCCAGCGAGCTTTCGGGTAATAGCCCGGACGAAGATTTCGACGAACTCCGCCCTGTTGCCGATGTCGATGTAGTGGAGCTCCCTGCGCAGGGTGATTTCGTCACCCCACGCCGCCGCCAACAGATGCGTGTCGGCATTGCATCCGATGTAGCGCAGCAGCGCCTGATGATAGATCTTGCGCCGCATGCTTTCGTCGAGACCCGCAACCTCAGCGAAGCGCATCGCCAGCACGCAGGAACGAAGTGCGAAATCCCGCGAGTGCCCTGTGGCCAAGTCGGTTGCATAGGCCAGCGTCATCAGAAAGTCAGCGCGTCGAACCGATGGTCCCGCCATTTGGTGTTCTCCCCCCAGCAGCAACGAGCGGCAAGTTTATCCTAATTTCGGCTTTGATGTGGTGTCTTCCGACCCGAATTGGCCGGACGTCGCTGATGAGGTTACTGGTGGTACTTCCGGTTATGTTGAGGGTTTCGGATGCCGGCCAGCGACATCGGCGCGACATACACCAGTGGC
>DAIQRF010000222.1:0-4488 GCA_036786505.1 Casimicrobiaceae bacterium
AATCGGAATCGTCGCCCCCGCAAAAGCGGGGGCCCAGTGTCGTCCGACCAAAGGCGCTGGGTTCCCGCGTTCGCGGGAACGACAAATCTCCTTAACTGAACAGCATTGGCCTAGAGGGCCGGCTTTTTTGTTCGATTGCGACAGCTTTAATACTTCTTGGTGTCCTTGGCGGTGTCCTTGGCGTCCTTGGCGGCGTCCTTGGCGTCCACGGCGGAGCCCTTGGCGTCCTTGGCCGCGTCGCTCGCCTTGTCGGCGGCCTTCATGGAGTCTATTGCGCCTGGCGCAGGGGCCGGCGGAGGAGGAGTCGGTGTGACCACGACTGGCGGAGGCGACGGGACTGGTACGATGACAGGTGCGGGCTTATCGCACGCAGCCAGAACTGCAACGACCGCGACAGCGGCGAAAACGGATTTGTTCATTGTGATTCCCCTTACTCGAGTTGGATCGGCACGTTACTTGAGAAATCGGCTGGGCGCCTGTGCATGAACCACGGATGCGCTCGAAAATAGCACCACCGATGCCCAAATTTTAGCATAAAGACAGCAGTATTCAACGGGTCCGGACGTGTGTTGGGACCATCGAACACGTATATCGCTATCGTCAAATGGCAAATGTCGGACCCAAGCTTACAGGCCCAATACGGTTGCGTTCACGCCGGGCTCGCCAGTCGCCCAGATTTCGCCGAATCGCGCCACCAGCGGCTGCGTTTGCTCGGGTTGAAGGATGCCAAGCGCGGCGCGAGGCTGCTCGAAGTGAAATCGGTGCAAATAATGCTGGCCGTCGACGATCAGCAGGGGGTCGGTCGCGACCTTGCCTTCGGCCCCCGTCTGGAGAATCGCCATATTGCCGTAGGCGCCCAACAGCTTCAATAGTCGGGGGCACGCCCTTTCCAGATAGCGCGTGTCGTGCACGATGATGTCGAGCCGGCGACCACGCACTTCGCGCAGAAAAGCAGCGAGGCGCTCGGTGCGCGCCGCGTCATTCCAACCGGTCTGCGACAGGTCCTGATCGAACACCTGGATGTGGTGCCGCGCCAGCGCGATCAGCTTATCGATCGCCGCGGTCTGCTCGGCTATCGTTGCCAGCTCGGCGACCCGCGGCTCGGGAGAGTCAGCCGAGGTGGAGGAATCCATCACGGTACCATCGATGGAACAGCGCGACGGCCGCGGCGCGGGTCGAGTTCGCGCCCGCGAGGATTACGCCGCTGAGCTGACGTTCGTTCGCGAGGCGCTTGATCACGGCGGTATCGTGGGCGGCGGAATCGAGCACCGTACCGTTGAGAAACACATTGCGACTATCGTATAGCAACTGTGTGCGTCGGTCCAAGCTTACGCCTCGCCGGGCCGCCGCCAAGCGGAACGCAGCCAGGCCGAGCGGGCGCGATGGCGGCTCGAAAAATATGCTCGGCTTCGGTTCCGACAGGTAGCAACCGAGAAATCGGCCGACGATGGCGTCGCTCCAGCGAACGCCGGCGAGCATCGCAGAAAACCGCGTTTGCATCGTTCGGCCGATGCGCGCGGGTTCCGTTGCGGGTGCAAGAGAAGGATCCGCGTAGCGGCCCTCGAGCGCGATCGAGTCGCGCAACCAGTCGAGAAATGCGGTTCCAAGCTCCTGTGCGGACGGAGCGCGGAATCCGATCGAATAGGTCGTGCATGCGCCTACCGCGACCCCATCGTGGGCGTATGCCGGAGGCAGGTAGAGCATGTCGCCCGGTTCGACCGTATATTCCGCGTCGGGTCGAAACCGGGTCAGGATCTTGACCGGCAATGAATCGTCGGGGCTCAGCTCGGGTTGCCGACCCAGGTGACAACTGAGTTGCCAGCGGCGACGGCCTTCTCCCTGTAGCAGAAACACGTCGTAGGAGTCGACATGCGGACCGACACCGCCGCCGGGGGCGGCGTAGCTCACCATCACGTCGTCGAGACGTGCGTAGGGGATGAACGCGAAGCGGCGCAGCAAGGCGTCGACCGCGGCGACGTGGAGATTGACGCCCTGAACCAGCAGCGTCCAATCGCGCGCCGGAAGCGACTTCAATTCCGCGGCGCGGAACGGTCCGTGCGTCAGCGTCCACCGTCCGCGCACATGCCTGACCAGCCGCGACTCGACATCATCGCGACCGGCGAGCGCGAAGAGCTCGGCGCGGCTCAGCAACCCCCGAAAGCCGCGCACGGCCTGACGCACCAGCAACGGCTTCTTTTGCCAGTGCTTGCGCAGAAATGCCGCGGCGCTCAGTCCGCCGAGAAGCTCTCTGATCGCGACGTCGGCCATCGGCTGATTATAGCGGCGGGCCTCAGGAGACAACTGAGTTGACAACTGAGGCCGTCGACGCGCCGGCGCGCCGTTGTAAAATGCGGCCCGGCAGATCCCAGTTGCGGCCGTTGCGGCCGCGGCGGCATTTATTCACTTGGCCACTATCGAGGCGACGGCTTGAATATCTTCTCCAACACGATCGTCACTTTGTCATACAAGCTCTTTTCCACGGAGGGCACGCTGATCGAGGAATCCGCGCAGCCGATTACTTATCTTCACGGCGGGCACCACGGCATCTTCCCCAAGATCGAGGCAGCTTTGGTGCAGAAAAAAGTCGGCGAGAGCTGCTCGGTGCTCCTCGAGCCGGAGGATGCCTTTGGCGAATACGACGCAGACCTAGTGCGAGTCGAGCCGCAGGACCGGTTCCCGCCCGAGATCAAAGTCGGGATGCAGTTCGAAGGTCATGCGGGGACGGACGAGGAGACCGACGGGGGCGACGACGAAGGGCAGGTGTTCACGGTCACCGATATCGCCGACGGCAAGGTGGTCGTCGACGGCAATCACCCGCTGGCCGGACAGCGACTGCGCTTCGACTGCACGGTGCTGGACATTCGTCCGGCGACCTCGGAAGAAATGGCGCACGGGCACGTGCACGGCCCGGACGGCCACCACCACTGACTCGCAGGCGCGCTCACCGTGGCCGGCTTGGATGCCGGCGTAGTTGTCTCTCAATCGCCGGCAAGGCGCTTCAGTTGGTACAGCGCCGCGTGCGCGTCCCGCGGCGAAAGGGCGTCGGGGTCTAGCGCGGCAAGGCGATCGAGTACCGGCGACTCGGGCCGCGGTGATTCTGCCTCGGGCGGGCTGGCTGAAAACAAATCGCCCTGGTCATCGCGGCGCGCGCTGAAGTGGTCGAGCCGCGACAGATAGGCGCGTGCCTGCCGCACGGCCTCCGCCGGAACGCCGGCGAGCTTCGCCACTTGCAGCCCGTAGCTCTGGTTTGCCGGCCCGTCTTCGACCGCATGCAGGAATACGATGCGATCCTTGTGCTCGACGGCGTCAAAATGGACGTTGGCGCAGCCCTCGAACTCGGCCGGCAGCGCAGTGAGCTCGAAGTAATGCGTGGCGAACAGGGTGAGGCTGCGGTTGTTGCGCACCAGCTCGCGCGCGATCGCCCACGCCAGTGCCAACCCATCGAAGGTCGACGTCCCGCGCCCAATTTCGTCGATCAACACCAGGCTCAGCGGGGTCGCGCGATTCAGGATATACGCCGCTTCCGTCATCTCGACCATGAATGTCGAGCGGCCGCCTGCCAGGTCGTCGGCTGCGCCGATGCGGGTGTAGATCGCGTCCATCGGGCCGATCACGGCCTCAGCGGCGGGCACAAACAGGCCGCAGTGCGCCAGCAGCGCGATCACCGCGATCTGACGCATGTACGTCGATTTGCCGCCCATGTTCGGTCCGGTGACGATCAACAGCCGGCGCTCGGGGCTCAATGAGACATCGTTGGGAATGAAATGCTCGACCTGCGCCGCGACGACAGGATGCTGGCCGCCGCGTATGGAGATGCCCGGCGTGTCGCTGAATGTCGGCTGCGTCCAGCGCAAGGACGCGGCTTGAACAGCGTGCGTTGCCAGAACGTCAAGCGATGCCAGCGCCAGCGCGGCACGTTGCAAGGCCGGAACGGCCGGTGCAAGGTCGGTCAGCAGTGCGTCGAAGAGCACCCGCTCGCGCGCCAGTGCGCGCTCCTGCGCGGAGAGCGCCTTGTCCTCGAATGCCTTCAGCTCCGGAGTGATATAGCGCTCGGCGTTCTTCAACGTTTGCCGGCGACGAAAATCAGCGGGAATTCTGGCGACGTGTGCATTCGTCACCTCGATGTAGAAGCCGTGGACGCGGTTGTACTCGACCTTCAGCGTCGAAATCCCGGTGCGTTCGCGCTCGCGCGCTTCCAGTTCGACAAGGTATGCGCCGCAATCGTTGTCGATCGCGCGAAGTTCGTCGAGCTCCGCATCGCAGCCCGCCGCGATGACGTTGCCGTCGCGTACCATGGCCGACGGCTCGGCGGCGATGATGCGCTGGAGGAGCGATGGCCACGCGCTGTCGACTGCCAGCGCGCCAACGATGTCCTTGAGCACCGCCGAGCCGCATCGGGCGAGGAAATCGGCGATCGACGGCAGGGTCCCGAGAGTGTCGCGCAAGCCGGAGAGATCGCGCGGGCGGGCGCTGCGAAGCGCGATGCGG
>DAIQRF010000223.1:0-4480 GCA_036786505.1 Casimicrobiaceae bacterium
GTGGAGAACACGACGTAGCCACCGGCGCGCACCAGCTTCGCACAGGCATCGATGGTCGATGCCGGATCGGGAACGTGCTCCAGCAGCTCCATGCAGGTGACGACGTCGAATGAGGAGGGCGCCTCGATCGCCAACGCTTCCGCCGACATCAGTCGATAATCGACGCTCGCACCCGATTCGATCTGATGCAGGCGGGCGACGCCCAGCGCTTTGTCGGAGAGATCGATGCCGGTGACTTTGGCGCCGTCGCGGGCCATCGCTTCGGTGAGTATGCCGCCGCCGCAGCCGACGTCGAGCACCGCCTTCCCTGCAAGTCCGCCGCATTGGCGGACGATGTAACTCATCCGTAACGGATTGATGTCGTGCAGCGGTTTGAATTCGCTGCTCGGATCCCACCAATGGTGCGCAAGCGCGCTGAATTTGGCGAGCTCCGACGGGTCGGCGTTGACGTTCATTGGAGTCGATCCTGCCAGAAGCGGGCGCGCGACGCGAGCTCCTTGGCGTCGAGCCGGGTCAGCATGCCATCGGCGAGGAGTCGCTCGCCCGCGACCCAGACATCGCTCACCTGATCCCGCCCGGTGACATGTACCAGGTGCGATACCGGGTCATAGCATGGCGCATGAGAAAAGTCACTCAGATCGACCGCGATGGCATCGGCCTGCTTGCCGGGCTCGAGCGATCCGATGTGCTGTTCCATCCCCAGTGCCGTTGCGCCGCCCAGCGTCGCCATCCGCAAGACGTCGGCGGCGGGCAGCGCGGCGGCGTCGCTCCCGGCAACTTTGGCGATGAGCGAAGCCAGTCGCGCCTCGGCGAACACGTCGAGACGATTGTTGCTCGCCGCGCCGTCGCTGCCCAGCGCGACGTTGACGCCGCCGCGGATCAACGCCGCGATCGGAGCGATGCCGCTGGCGAGCTTCAGATTCGACGTCGGGCAATGCACTACGTGACAGCGCTGTGCCGCGAGCAGCTCGATGTCGGCCGGTTCGACATCCACGGCGTGAATCGCGATAAAGCCCGGACCGGTCACGCCGAGGCGGTGCAGCCGCTGCAGCGGCGCCACGTGATGCTCGGCCAGGCTCTTGGTCCGCTCGTCGCGCGTTTCCAAGAGGTGGGTCTGGATGGCGAGATCGAGCTGACGGGCGAAGGTAACGATCTTGGTCCAGGTCGCGTCGGCGACGCTATACGGTGCGTGCGGCGCGAGCGAAAACAGGAGCCGCGGCTCGTGCTTCCAGGCGTCGCGCGCGGCGAGCCCGGCGTGCAGATAGCCATCGGCGTCCGCGGCGTAAGGCGTCGGGAAATCCAGGACGGGAAGCCCCAGCATCGCCCTCATTCCGCTGGCGCGATAGGCGCGCGCGGCGGCGTCCGGAAAAAAATACATGTCGTTGCAGCAGGTGATCCCGCCCTGGAGCATCTCTGCTGCGGCAAGCAACGTTCCGTCGTAGACGAAATCGGCGTCGACAAAGCGGCCTTCGCGGGGCCAGATCGCTTGCTCGAGCCAGGCCTTGAGCGGCACATCGTCGGCCACGCCGCGCATCAGCGACATGGCGGCGTGGGTGTGCGCGTTGACGAGCCCCGGCAGCAGAACGTGCGTCGGCAGCGCAACATGCTCGCGAGCCGCGTAGTCACGCGCGGCGACTGCCGTCGGCACGATCGCGACGATGCGTCCTTCGCTCACCAGCAGCGAATGCCGATGCAGCAAACCTGCGGGCGCGATCGGCAACACCCAGCGCGCATCGAGGCGCAATTCGACGTCTGTCATCGGCAGCAAAGCACGGGTAAACGCATTTTCGTGGCGGGCGAATGAAAAAGCCCCGCACGCGGCGGGGCTCTTTCGTCGAAAAGCGCCGTTTCAGCGCCGCATTTAACGCTTTGTGGCCTCGCCCTTGACTTCGATTTCAACGCGGCGGTTCGGGGCCAGACACACAATCAGTTGCTTCAGGCTCTTCTGATTGCAGACGACGCCGGGAACCGGCTGTGTCTTGCCCATGCCCAGCGTCTCGATCTTGTTCCTTGCCACTCCGTGGCTGACCAAGTAGTCGCGAACCGTGTTGGCGCGGCGTTCGGACAGCTTCTGATTGTAGGCCTGGGTGCCGATGCGGTCGGTGTGGCCGGTAACCAAGACCAGCTCGAGCTTGGAGACATCCTTCAGCCGGCTGATGACTTCGCGATCGATCGCCGCTTTACCTTCAGGCTTGAGCACCGATTTGTCGAAATCGAACAATGCCTTGGCTGCGAGCGTAATCTTCTGCACGCCCATCGCTGGGGCAGGGGCCGGAGCAGGGGCCGGAGCAGGCGCCGGTGCCGGCGCAGCTGCCGGAGCCGGTGCGGCCGCGGGCTTGGTGACGAGATCGGGATCGCACTCCGCGATGGCCATGGCCGGAGTCCAATAGCCGGTACGCCAGCACAGCGTGTCATTGACGCCGGGTTTGCCGCCGTAAGAGCCGCTGCGCCATATGTTTTTGTCAGGCGTACCGTATCCGAACAGCACGTAGCCGCTGTTCTGCGGGTTTGCCTGCCCAAACGCCGCGGAGGCCAGCATGGCGGCGGTGGCGCCGGTCACGATGGTTGCAATCAGACGAAGTTTCATCACTTTCACCCCTTTGGCTTGAGTTGTTGAGGTTTGCTCGTTCATTTTCCGCTTGGCGCTAAGTTGCCAGCGCTGGTTTTTCGTGGCCGTTGAAAATACTGACTTCCGGCCGACTATAGCATAGGGATTTTGCCCCTGCAAAGCCGTATTTCGATTCTTGCAACAGGAAGTTGGAAGGTGTCGCAGCAATACAACGGTCATGATAAAATTGCTTGTTTTTCGCACCTGCGAGCCTGGCAGCGACGGATGGCCCCGACAAGGTGACTCTGCCCTGCCGGCGCATACGCGCGCAGGTGTGCCGCTTTGAAGCCTTTTAACCGATAAAGAGCGTCGCCTCCGATGGAGCAGTTCGCCAAAGAAACCCTTCTGGTAAGCCTCGAAGCCGAAATGCGGCATTCCTATCTCGATTACGCCATGAGCGTGATCGTAGGCAGGGCCCTGCCTGACGTCCGCGACGGTTTGAAACCCGTTCACCGCCGGGTGCTTTTTGCGATGCACGAGGCGAACACCGTCTGGAACCGGCCGTACGTCAAGTGCGCTCGGGTGGTCGGCGACGTTCTCGGCAAGTATCACCCGCATGGCGACAGCGCGACCTACGAAGCGCTGGTGCGGATGGTGCAGGATTTTTCCCTTCGTTATCCGCTTATCGACGGCCAGGGCAACTTCGGCTCGGTCGACGGCGACGCGGCGGCCGCCTATCGGGACACCGAATGCCGGCTGGAAAAAATTTCCGCGGAGATGCTGGCCGATATCGACAAGGAAACGGTCGATTTCGTGCCGAATTACGACGGCAAGGAGCTCGAGCCCACGGTCCTCCCGGCGCGGATTCCGAATCTGCTGATCAACGGCTCGTCGGGCATCGCGGTGGGGATGGCGACCAATATTCCGCCGCACAACCTGACCGAGATCGTCACCGCGTGCCTTGCCTTGCTCGACAATCCGGAGCTGACGGTCGACGAGCTGATCGAGCACGTTCCGGCGCCCGACTTCCCCACTGCCGGGATCATCTACGGCACCGAGGGTGTGCGTGAAGGCTATCGCACCGGCCGGGGGCGGGTCGTGATTCGCGCCCGCACCCACCTCGAGGACATCGAAAAAGGCGGCCGCCAGGCGATCATCGTCGACGAGCTTGCCTATCAGGTGAACAAGGCGACGCTGCTCACGCGCATCGGCGACCTGGTGCGCGAGAAAAAGCTCGACGGAATCTCCGACCTGCGCGACGAGTCCGACAAATCCGGCATGCGCGTGGTGATCGAGCTCAAGCGCGGCGAAGTCGCCGAGATCGTCCTCAACAATCTGTTCAAGCTGACCCAGTTGCAGGACAGCTTCGGCATGAACATGGTGGCGCTGGTCGACGGCCAGCCCCGCGTTCTGAACTTGAGACAGTTTCTGCAGTTTTTCCTGCAGCATCGGCGAGAGGTCATCGTCCGGCGCACTCGGTTCGAGCTCAGGAAGGCGCGTGACCGCGGACACATTCTTGAAGGACTTGCGGTCGCGTTGTCCAACGTCGACGAGATCATCGCCCTCATCAAACGTGCGGCGACGCCGGCCGAAGCAAAATCGGCGCTGATGGCGAAGATATGGCGCTCGGCGCTGGTCGAGGAAATGCTCGCCCGCGCCGCGGCGGATGCGGCGCGGCCCGAGGGACTGGCGCCCGAATATGGATGGCAGTCCGGCTCAGAATCGACGTCGGCCGGGTACAAGCTGTCGGACGCGCAGGCGCAGGCGATCCTCGAATTGCGCCTGCAGCGCCTGACCGGTCTCGAGCAGGAGAAAATCACCGGCGAGTATCGCGAGGTCATGGTGCAGATCGTCGACCTGCTCGACGTTCTCGCCAACCCGGAGCGGGTGACGAGCGTCGTCGCCGACGAGCTCAAATCGATCCGCGATCAA
>DAIQRF010000224.1:0-4479 GCA_036786505.1 Casimicrobiaceae bacterium
CCTCTACGACAATATCCTCCGCCGTAATGTGCATGCCACCTTGCGGGCAGGCGTGCGCAATGAAACCCGCGTCACGCCCGCCGTACCCGTTCGCAACCCGACAGCCAAAAACGCGTTCGATTGCGTCGCGCTGATCGTCATAGAGGCGTTCGGAGGTTACGAATGCCACCCGAATGCCAAGCGCGTCCATGCTCGCTCCCCGCGCCACTGCATGACGGGCGATATGTGCCAGTGCGGATGGATAACCAAACAACATCATCGGGCGAGTGGCGCGAATCGCCGCCACGAACGCATCGAGCTTGTCTTCCGACATCTCAAATGCGGGCAAGAGCTGCGTGCGAAATACTCGATCCCGCACCTTGCGCAGTCGGTCCTGCGCGCCCAGCTCGATTGGCGAGCCCCAGACGACGATCTCCGGGTCGCCGATGTCGACGTCCCACCATCGCGTCGCGCGCCACTTCGCGGCGACGTCATGGCTGATCCGCTCCCTGCCAATGAAGAAAACCAGCGGCTCGCCGCTCGAGCCGCCGGTGTTGAACCGTGCCAGGCCGACAGCGCGGTCGGATTTCAGGGCATTCGTGTCCGCGCGAATGTCCGCCTTGGTTAGAAGCGGCAGCGCCGGTAGATCGCCCAAGCTCTTTACGTCGCGCGAATCGAACTTCAGCCGCCCGAACAACGCACGGTAATAGGGAACGTGCTCGTTCGCATGCTGTAGCAGGACCTGCAGGCGCGCAAGCTGCAACGCTCTAAGACGTTCCGCCGGCCACCATTGGGACTCCTCCAGCGCACTGCGCACGGCGACCGTGTCGTGACCCTTCAACCGCTCGTGCAGTGGGAACAGCACGCCTGACGCCAGCCGTGTATACAAACCACGATGGGAGGCGGCTGGCATGATCATGCCAGCCGGACCTCGACCTGTGAGCCCGACAACGCTGCCGCGTACACCGCGCTCCATTGTTGCTTGACGCGTGGCCACGTGTACTGCTGGACCTCGGCGAGCGCGGCGCTGCGCAGGCGGGCCACAAGTTCCGGGTCGCGCATAAGGCGCTGCGCAGCCGCCGCCATCGCCTTGTGGTCACCGGCGGCGATCAACAGCCCAGTGACGCCGTCGCGCAATATGAAGGGCACTCCGCCGACATTGGTGCTGACCACGGGCACGCCGCTGGCCATGGCTTCCAGCACCGAATTCGGCATGTTGTCGACACGGCTCGGATTGAGGACAACGGCGGCGGAACGATAAAGCTCCGCCATCTGGTCGCGATCAAGCCGGCCACAAAAATCGACCCTCCCGGCAATCCCGAGTTCAGTTGCAAGCGACTGTAGCGACGCCAGATCGGGTCCGGATCCAGCGATGACCAGCGTTGCGTCGGGAATCGCTTGGACGATCAGCGAAAACGCCCGTAACACCATCGGAATATCGTAGATGGGTTCGAGATTTCTGGCGACGACAAGGCGGCAACCGCCTGGAAGCTGCTCGAAAGCTGCGGGTCTGAACCTGTCGATGTCGACAATGTTCGGCACGACCTCGCTGCCCATCCCGCACCGCTCGAAAACCCTCTGCAGGAAGCCGGACGGCACCACCAGCGCGCTGGTGCGTTGCATGGTCTTCGCGACACCACGGGCCGAGCGCGCAAGGAATGTCTCGGCCTCGCCACCTCGATAGTTGACCACCGACGGCGTTCCGCGAAGCCGCGCGATGCATACCGCTGGAGCCGCGTAAAGGTGCCACGACCATCCGGAGTTAGCCATGACATGAAGGAGTTCGGTCCGGCCTGCGACGCGCCACAGGCGAACGACATACGGGACGAGACGGACCAACGCCCCGACACCGCGAATACGTTCCACGAAGCGGGGGCGGCACGGCAGATTGACCTGGACGATCGTGACAATGGCCCCTTCGCGCTGCAACAGTTCCGCCAGCTGGCGCGTCTGGTTCGCCATCCCTCCCGCGGGCGGCGGTAACGGTCCGACGAGCCCGATTTTCAGCCCGTGCAGTTTCATGCTGCCGCCGGCACCAGCGAATCGACGATCGGTCGATACCGGGCAACGCTCGCGGCCCAGGTACGCTCACGCTCGACAAACGCCCGGCCTTGTTTAAGCAAATCGGGCCAACGGTCAGGCTCGGAGAGCAGCCGCACGATTGCATCGGTGAGCGATGCAACGTCGTCGGCACGGAACAGCACTCCAGTCTCACCGTCGCGGATAAGTTCCTTGTGACCGCCCACGTCGGAGGCTATGAGCAGCCGTCCCTGCGCCATCGCCTCGAGCGGTTTCAAAGGCGTTACGAGCTCGGTCAGACGTATCGAATGTCGGGGAAATGCAAACACGTCGACGATGCTGTAGTAGCGGTGTACCTCTTGGTGCGGCACACGACCCGCAAACACAACTTTCGCTTCGACGCCGAGCCTCCGCGCCATCGCCTTGAGCGCTGCCTCCTCGGGGCCGCCACCTACGAGCAGCACCCGCAATCTCGGCATGCGCTGCAGCGCGTTCGGCAGCGCCGCGAGGAGCAGGTCGAGCCCTTCATAGGCATAGAAAGAGCCGATGAAACCAACGATGATGCAATTTGCGAGGCCAAGATCGGACTTCAGCGAGAGATCCGGCGCTACACCGAATTCGAACGCATCGATATCGACCGCGTTAGGAATCACCGTGACCTTGCCCTCTGGAATCCCGCGCGCAACGATATCCTGCCGCAAGCCGTCGCAGATCGTCGTCACGTGACTTGCCCGCCGTAGCGCGAATGTCTCGAGCGCACGCGTCGCCATGTAGCGCGGGCCTTGGTGCCGACTCGTACCATGGTCGACCGCGGCATCCTCCCAGAACGCCCGCACTTCGTAGACGACCGGAATTTTCAGGTGTCGCCCTACCGAGAGCGCGGGAATCACATTGAGGACCGGAGAATGAACGTGCAGTATGTCGGGCCTCACCGCGCGCGCCACCTCGGCCAAGCGACGTCTGGTCGCGCCCATGAGCGCGATTTCGCGCGCGATCGGAGCGTGCGCAAAAAGTCCGGGCTTCCAGCAGGTCCGGTAGAAGCTGAGACCATCGACCTCCTCGATGGGCTCGCTCGGCGCCGTATGCTTCGGACTCGTCAGGTGAAACGTTTCCCAGCCCATCCGGCGCTGCTCGCGCAAGATCGCGCGCGTGCGAAATGCATATCCACTCTGCATCGGGATCGAATGATCGAGCACGTGAAGGATCCGCAGACTCATCCAGCGGCCTTCTCCCGGATGCTGGTAATGCTGTCCTGCATGACATTCTTGAGAAACGCGTCGAACATGATCAACGTCCACAGCGGTGCGCTGTAGTCACGCGTACCCGAGCTGTGACGCTCCACGAGGTGCACGAGGTAGCGCCGATTGAACAGCCCGGTCGCCGCGAGCCTGTCGCCGAGCACCGCTTCATTGACGCGTCGCCGCAACGGGCCCCGGAACCATTGCGCAAGCGGCACGGCAAAACCCTGTTTGGGCCGATACAAGAGGTCCGAAGGAAGATAGGGCTGCATCGCCTCCTTGAGCAGATGCTTGCCCTCGCCTCCTCGCACCTTGAGCGCCGACGGCAGCGAAGCAAGCCATTCGACCAGAGGATGATCCATGAGCGGCTCGCGCACTTCCAGTGAATGCGCCATGCTCGCACGATCGACCTTGGTGTTGATGTCTCCGACCAGATAGGTCTTGAGGTCGAGATATTGCACGAGCGCGAGCGGATCGTCGGTGCCGGCGCCACGCGCATGCTGTCGAAACACTTCGACCGCGTTGTAGCCGCGCAGCTTGGCCTTGAACGCATTGCTGAACAGCTCGCTCCGCATATCGTCGCGCAGGATCGATACGCTGTGGAAATAGGCGCCCACCGAGTCGCGCGCAAGTGCCTGGAACGTGGACTTTGCGCGCAGCACGCGCGGCGCCCAGTCCGCTTTTGGGTATGCCCGCCCCAAAAGTCCGAATACAGGTCTCCTCACCGAAAGGGCCAGTGCGGACCGCAGGCGCTCCTCGGCAATGTGCAGGCGGTAGCGCCGGTACCCGCCGAAGCTCTCATCGCCCCCGTCTCCCGACAAGGCCACGGTGACATGCCGGCGCGCGAGTTCGCACACCCGATACGTCGGCATCGCCGAGCTGTCGGCGTACGGCTCGTCGTAGAGGCTGGCGAGGCGGTCGATGAGGTCGAAGTCATCGCTTTCGACCCGATCCACGAAATGCCGTGTCCCGTAGCGTTGGGCAACGGTTTCCGCCCACGCCGATTCGTCGAATGCCGCATCCGAGAACGCTATCGAACAGGTATTGACGGGTTCGGACGACACGCCCGCCATCATCGCCACGACGGCGCTGGAGTCTACGCCACCGGAAAGAAACGCACCGAGCGGTACTTCGGAGATCAGGCGCAGCCGTACGGATTCCCGAAGGCGCTCGACCAATTCCACACTGGCGTCCGCTTCTGACACCCGATTGTCGAGCGTGAACCGCACATCCCAGTACTGCG
>DAIQRF010000225.1:0-4472 GCA_036786505.1 Casimicrobiaceae bacterium
GAACAGCTTTACGCCACGCGTATTGCCGCGGGGGAAGCCAGGCTGGTGCTGGCGTGCGACATCCTGACCGGCGTCGGCTACGAGGCCGTGGCCAAGATGCAAAAAGGGGTGACCAAGGCGCTGGTCAACACCGCGCTGGTGATGCCCGCCGACTTCACCCGCAATGCCGATCTCAAGTTTCCGCTGGGCTCGATGGAGCACGAGATCAAGGACGCGGTTGCCCCCGGCGACGCGGAGTTCCTCGACGCGACCCTGCTCGCCACCGGGCTGATGGGCGACTCCATCGCCACCAACCTGTTCATGGTCGGCTTCGCCTATCAGCGTGGCTTGATTCCGCTGTCCGAGGCGGCGATTTTGCGGGCGATCGAATTGAACGGCGCGGCGGTCGAATCGAACAAGCAGAGCTTCAGGTGGGGACGTCTGGCTGCGGTCGAGCCGGAGCGCGTGCTGGCCGCGGCGATTCCGCAGCCGAAGCCCGAGTCGCAGCGGCTGTCGACGTCGCTCGATGAATCGATCGCCCGCCGCGCGAGCTTTCTCAGCGCCTACCAGGATGATGCGTACGCCAAGCGCTACACCGATTTCATCGACAAGGTGCGCACCGCCGAGATTACCAGGCTGCCGGGCCGGAACGCGCTCACCGAAGCGGTCGCGCGCTACTACTTCAAGCTGCTTGCGATCAAGGACGAATACGAAGTTGCGCGACTCTACAGCGACGGCGATTTCGCCAAGCGCGTCGCGTCGCAGTTCGAAGGCAACTACAAGCTGACCTTCCACCTCGCACCGCCGTTGAGCAACAAGCCGGACGCAGTGACGGGCGAAGCAAAAAAGAGCGTCTACGGACCGTGGATAATGAGCGCGTTCAAGCTGCTGGCAAGCATGAAGGGCTTGCGCGGGACGGCGTTAGACATTTTCGGCAGGAGCGCCGAGCGGCGCATGGAGCGGCAGCTAATCACCGACTACGAGGCGCTGCTCGAGGAGCTGCTACCCAGGCTCGCCGCGCACAATCACGCCATCGCCGTTGATCTGGCGAGCATTCCCGAGCACATCCGCGGCTACGGTCACGTCAAGGATCGCCAGCTCAAGGCCGCCAAGGCGAAGGAGGCCGAGCTGGTCGCCGCGTACCGCGCGGCCAGGCCGGCAGCATTGGCGCAGCCGATCGCCGCGTAGCGGGGCCCAAGGACTGATGCTTCGTTGCGGCTTCCGCGGCGGCCGCACCGCGACCCGCGCCGCGGGCGCTGCCCTCCGTCGGCCCCCGGCGCCGTCGCCTTCGCCTGAGACCGTACCATTCGGCGCATGCGAGACGTAGAGCCTTCCGCACCACATGACGCGCTGGCCGCGGCGCGCGCGTGGTTTGCGTCGCAAGGCTGGACGCCATTCGCGTTCCAGGAAGAGGTGTGGAGCGCGTACGCCGCGGGCGAGAGCGGGCTCATCCACGCGCCCACCGGCATGGGCAAGACTTACGCGGCATGGCTCGGGCCACTGCTGTGCGGCCCCGACGGCAGCGAAGGCGCGGCGCCGCCTCTGACCGTGCTCTGGATCACGCCCTTGCGCGCGCTCGCGTCCGACACCGGGCTCGCGCTCGAACGCGCCGCGAAGGCGCTCAAGCCCTATTGGAGCGTCGGCGTGCGCACCGGCGACACGACGAGTACCGTGCGCGCGCGCCTGGACCGGCGTCCGCCGACGGGTCTGGTCACCACGCCGGAATCGCTGACGCTGATGCTTTCGCGCGCCGATTGGCGCGAGCGCTTCGCCCATGTCTCGGCAATCGTGGTCGACGAGTGGCACGAGCTGCTCGGCAGCAAACGTGGCGTGCAGGTCGAGCTGGCGCTGGCGCGGCTGCGCGGGCTCGCCCGCGAGCGGCAGCGAAGCATGGTCGCATGGGGATTGTCGGCGACACTCGCCAACCTCGATCAGGCGCTGGAGTGCCTGGTCGGCGTCGATGGCCAGCGCGGCGATGCGGCGGGTCATGAAGCGCGTCCCAGGACTCGCATCGTGCGCGGCCTCGACCTCAAGACGATCGAGATCGACAGCATGATTCCGCCGACCATCGATCGCTTTCCATGGGCCGGACACCTGGGGCTCAAATTGTTGCCGGGCGTGGTGGCGGCGATCGAGCGCGCAAACTCGACGCTGGTCTTCACCAACGTGCGCTCGCAGGCGGAGGCGTGGTATCAGGCGCTGCTCGCGGCGCGACCGCACTGGGCCGGACAGATCGCGCTGCATCACGGCTCGCTCGAGCGCGAGGTGCGCGACTGGGTGGAGGATGGCTTGCGCAATCGCAAGCTGCGCGCCGTGGTCTGCACCTCGAGCCTGGATCTCGGCGTCGACTTCACGCCGGTCGAGCAGGTATTGCAGATCGGCAGCCCGAAAGGGGTCGCACGGCTGTTGCAGCGCGCCGGGCGCAGCGGGCATCAGCCCGGCGCGACCTCGCGCGTCACGGTCGTGCCGACGCACGCGCTGGAGCTGGTCGAAGCGGCGGCCGCACGCAGCGCCGCCGAGGCGCGGAAGATCGAGGCACGCACGCCGATCTCCTGCGCCAACATGCCGCCGCTGGACGCATTGACGCAGCATCTTGTGACCTGCGCGCTGGGGGGAGGATTCCGGCCGGAAGCCTTGCTGCCGGAAATCCGCTCGACGCATGCCTATCAAGACTTGAGCGACGAGCAGTGGCGCTGGGCGCTCGACTTCGTCGTCCATGGCGGCGCGAGCCTTGCCGCGTATCCCGAATATCATCGGGTGGTGCCGGACGAGGAAGGCGTGCTGCGGGTGCCCGATCGTGCCATCGCGCATCGTCACCGCCTCAATATCGGCACCATCGTCAGCGATGCGTCGATCACGGTGCAATTCAAGAGCGGCAAGCGGCTGGGGCATGTCGAGGAATCGTTCATCGCCCGACTGGTCACCGGCGACTGCTTCGTGTTCGCGGGCCGGGTGCTGGAATTCATCCGCGTGCGCGAGATGACGGCGTGGGTCAAGCCGGCCGCGGCGACCTCCGCGGTGGTGCCGCGCTGGATGGGCAACAAGATGCCTTTGTCGACGCAACTGGCCGCCGAGACGCGCAAACTGATCGCCGACGCGCGCAACGGCATTTACGCTTCACCCGAGCTCGAACGCTGCGGGCCGCTCTTGCGCCTACAGGCGCGATGGTCGGCGCTGCCGGGGACGCGCGAGTGGCTGATCGAGCGCCTGGTCACGCGCGACGGCCATCATCTGTTCTTCTATCCGTTCGAGGGACGGCTGGTTCACCTCGGATTGGCGACGCTTTTTTCGTATCGCCTGTCGCGCGAAATGGGGCGCAGCTTCTCGATCGCGGTCAACGACTACGGATTCAGCCTGCTTTCACCGGCGCCACTGGAGCTGTCGATCAGCGACCTGGGACGGCTGCTGGCGGCGCCGGACGTCGAGCACGACATATTGGCCGGTCTGAACGCGTCGGAGCTCACGCGCCGGCAATTCCGCGAAGTCGCGCGCGTTGCTGGCCTGATCTTCCAGGGCTACCCGGGCCAAGGCAAATCAGCGCGGCAGCTTCAAGCATCGAGCGGCCTTTTGTTCGACGTGTTTCGCGAATACGATCCGAAGAACATGCTGCTGGTGCAGGCGGTGCGCGAAGTGCTGGAGCGCCAGCTCGAGGCGTCGCGGCTGCACGATGCGCTCTCGCGCATGCGCGGCGCACGGGCGGTGATCACGCGCCCGCATAAGCCGACGCCGTTTGCGTTTCCGCTGATGGTCGAAGTCTTTCGCGACAAGCTCAGCACCGAAGCATTGGCGACGCGCGTCGAGCGCATGGTCACCGCGCTGGAACAGGCGGCCGGCGGCGCTTGAGCACGCGGCCGAGCCTTGAACTTTTCGATGCCTGCGTCGACGCAGGTACGATTCCTACTCACGAACCGTCATTCCCGCGCAAGCGGGAATCCATTTTGACCTTGAGCAACCTTGGCACCCCGCTCACTCACCGAAATGCGCCGGATCGACGCATCCGTTCTCGATAATTGACAGCGGCCGCCAAGGCGTCCAATACTTGCGCCCCTTCCGGGCGCATCGGTTTTGAATGCGGCGCGATCTTAAATCCCTTCCCTACCCTTCTGCGAGGCAAACATGCAGCAACCCTTCGATCTTTCCGGCAAGATCGCGCTGGTCACGGGCGCGTACCGCGGTCTCGGTTTCGCCATCGCGCAGGGACTCGCGCGCGCCGGCGCGAAAGTGGTCCTGAACGGTCGCCGGCAAGAAGCTCTCGATGCTGCGGCCGAGTCGCTGCGGGGCGAACAGCTCGACGTTTCGACCTCAGTCTTCGATGTCACCGATCGCGATGCCATCGGCGCCGGCGTGGCCGCGATCGAATCGCGCGTTGGGCCGGTCGACATTCTGTTCAACAACGCCGGCATCCAGCGCCGCGGCGCCTTTGCCGACTTTCCGCAGGTGCAGTGGGACGAGATCATCGCCACCAACCTGACCGCGCCGTTTGCCGTTTCGCA
>DAIQRF010000226.1:0-4465 GCA_036786505.1 Casimicrobiaceae bacterium
GTACAGAACGGCTTGTCGTTGGCGTCGATGTCCGACGTCAGGAGATCCGCCGCCTCGGCGTCGGTGCGCGCAAGAATGACTGTCGGCGCGCCCATGCAGTCGGCAGCGAGCCGCGCCGCGACCAGCTTCTCGACCGCCTCGCGCGTCGGCACCAGCACTTTTCCACCCATGTGTCCGCACTTTTTCACCGACGCGAGCTGATCCTCGAAGTGGACGCCTGCCGCGCCGGCATCGATCATCGCCTTCATCAGCTCGAAGGCATTGAGCACACCGCCGAATCCCGCCTCGGCGTCGGCGACGATCGGCGCAAAGAAGTCGATGTCGTTCTTGCCCTCCATGTGCTGAATCTGATCCGCACGCATGAACGTGCTGTTGATCCGGCGTACCACCGCGGGCACCGAATTGACCGGATACAGCGACTGGTCGGGATACATTTCTCCGGCGACGTTGGCGTCTGCGGCCACCTGCCATCCGGAAAGGTAGATCGCCTTCAGCCCCGCTTTCACCTGTTGCATCGCCTGGTTGCCGGTCATCGCGCCGAGCGTACTCACAAACGGCTCCTCGTTAACCAGCTTCCAGAGCTTTTCCGCACCGCGGCGGGCAAGCGTGTGCTCGATGTGCATCGAGCCGCGCAGGCGTACGACCTCTTCGGCCGCATATCCACGCTTGATGCCTTTCCAGCGGGAATTCTCCGCCCAGTCCTTTTTCAGTCTTGCCGCTTCGAGGTCGTAGTTCATCATTGCTCCCATCATCAGCATGGCCAAACCGAGTTCGCGTCGTCGACGCGGACCGGCACCTGGTCGGGGGCGCCCCGCCCGAAAAAAATCGCGCGAACGGCGACCCGGTTGGCGAAACACTCGCGCGCATTGACGCGGGCATTTCACTGCACGGACCGGTGAAGATCGTTCGACCGGTCAGGCGGGCATGGATGGGGATAGATGTTCTTGCCCAAGCCCTGCACGGCCCTCCCATCGGAACGGCCGCGTTGTGTCTGATCCGACGTTAGCAAAGTTACCGGGCAATGACAATAACATTTGACGCAACGCAGCGTAGGAATTGATCTCACGAATCATATACTTAAAATCTAATTCCGACGGGTGGAAGCTGAACTTCGATTTCTGGCGTACTTGTTGTTGCGGCGCACGAGAGCAGGAAGTCGGTCCGGCACGCTTTCCAGGCATCCGTCTGATTATTGGCGCTTTTTGCGGGGATGCCGACTCTTGTGGCCCCGATTTGGCACGCCGCTTTTTGGAAAGCGATTCCGCGAACACCGTCGCGGAATGTCGCTGATACACCACACTCGCCCTTGGCGCGACCAAAAAAAAACGGGGGCGCACAGCCCCCGTCCTTCGCTCATCGATGCCATTCAGGCGACCGGCTCGACCTCTTTGGTTTCGTCGAAGTCGAGCCTGATCTTTTCGTCGCTGCCGATGTCGATGGTCACCTTGCCGCCGCCGGTGAGCCGGCCAAACAGCAGCTCCTCGGCAAGCGCTTTGCGGATGGTGTCCTGAATCAGCCGCGCCATCGGCCGCGCGCCCATTTGCGGGTCAAAGCCTTTCTTGGCCAGAAACTCCTTCAGCTTCATCGTGAACGAAGGCTCGACCTTCTTCTCGTGCAACTGGCTCTCCAGCTCGAGCAGGAACTTGTCGACCACGCGCAGGATCACGTCGTGGTCGAGCGAGGCGAACGAAATCGTCGCGTCCAGGCGGTTGCGAAACTCCGGCGTGAACATGCGCTTGATCGACTCGAACTCGTCGCCCGCCTGCTTGTTTTGGGTGAACCCGATCGAGTTCTTGGACAGCATGTCCGCACCTGCGTTGGTGGTCATGACGATGATCACATTGCGGAAGTCCGCCTTGCGGCCGTTGTTGTCGGTCAGCGTGCCGTGATCCATCACCTGCAGCAGAATGTTGAAGATGTCCGGATGCGCCTTCTCGATCTCGTCGAGCAGAAGCACGCTGTACGGGTGCTTGGTGATCGACTCGGTGAGCTGTCCGCCCTGATCGAAGCCGATGTAGCCCGGCGGCGCGCCGATCAGGCGCGACACCGCGTGCCGCTCCATGTACTCGGACATGTCGAAGCGCAGCAATTCCACGCCAAGACAATAGGCGAGCTGGCGCGCGACTTCGGTCTTGCCGACGCCCGTCGGGCCGGAGAAAAGGAAATTGCCGATCGGCTTGCGCGGATTGCCGAGTCCCGAGCGCGCCATGCGAATCGCCGCGACCAGCGCGTCGATCGCCTGATTCTGGCCGAACACGACGTTCTTCAGATCGCGATCGAGCGTCTTCAGCGCGTTGCGGTCATCGGAGGAAACGCTCTTGGCCGGGATGCGCGCGATCTTGGCCACGATCTCCTCGATTTCGGTCTTGGTGATGACCTTTTTCTGCTTCGACTTGGGCAGGATCTTCTGCGCCGCACCGGCCTCGTCGATGACGTCGATAGCCTTGTCGGGCAGATGCCGGTCGTTGATGAAGCGCGCGGCGAGCTCCACCGCGGTGGTCAGTGCCGCAGGTGCGTACTTCACGCCGTGATGCTGCTCGAAGCGCGTCTTCAGCCCCTTCAGGATCTCGATGGTCTCGGCGATCGACGGCTCCGGCACGTCGATCTTCTGGAATCGCCGTGACAGCGCGTGGTCCTTCTCGAAGATCACGCGGTATTCGTTGTACGTCGTCGCGCCGATGCACTTCAGCGCACCGGTCGACAGCGCCGGCTTGAGCAAATTGGATGCGTCCAGCGTGCCGCCCGACGCCGCGCCGGCGCCGATGATGGTATGAATCTCGTCGATGAACAGGATCGACTTCGGATTCTCGATCAGTTGCTTGAGCACCGCTTTCAGGCGCTGTTCGAAATCGCCGCGGTATTTGGTCCCGGCGAGCAGCGTGCCCATGTCCAGCGAGTAGACCACGTAGTCCTTGAGCAGCTCGGGGATGTTGCCTTCGTTGATCCGGCGCGCGAGCCCTTCGGCGATCGCGGTTTTGCCCACGCCGGCCTCACCGACCAGAAGCGGGTTGTTCTTGCGCCGGCGGCAGAGCACCTGAATAACCCTTTCGAGCTCGTGTTCGCGGCCGATCAGCGGATCGATCTTACCCAGCTTGGCCAGATGGTTGAGATCGATCGTATAGGCGTCGAGCGCACCGGCGGGCTGCGCGTCGCCGTCGCTCTCTTCTTTCGACGACTCCGCCTTGTCCGCCTTGTCCGCCTTCTGCTGCGCATGCTTGGTAATGCCGTGGGCGATGTAATTGACCACGTCCAGGCGCGTGACGCCGCGCTGGTTCAGGAAATAGACCGCGTGCGACTCCTTTTCGCCGAAGATGGCGACCAGCACGTTGGCGCCGGTGACTTCCTTCTTGCCGGATGATTGAACGTGCAGGATCGCGCGCTGGATGACCCGCTGGAATCCCTGCGTGGGCTGGGTGTCCGCGTCCGAGTGCGGCGACAGCCGGGGCGTGTGCTCATTGATGAAGTCGGTCAGCACGCCGCGCAGCTCGTCGAGATCGACGCCGCAGGCTTTCAGCACCTCGGCTGCCGACGGGTTGTCGAGCATCGCGAGCAGCAGGTGCTCGACGGTGATGAACTCGTGCTGCTTCTGCCGAGCTTCGACAAAAGCCATGTGGAGGGAAACTTCCAGTTCCTGGGCAATCATAGTTCGGTCCCGATCCCATCGCCGCGCTGGCGGTTTGCTCGCGCCAACGATGGATTAACGTTCAAGTCTCCTCCATGGTGCACTGAAGCGGATGCTGATGTCTGCGTGCGATGCCCAGCACCTGATCGACTTTCGCCGCGGCAACTTCGCGAGTGTAAGTTCCGCACACTCCCATGCCTTCGCGGTGAATCTGCAACATGACCTGTGTCGCCTTCTCCCGGCTCATCGCGAATACAGTCTGCAACACGACGACCACAAAGTCCATCGGCGTGTAGTCGTCGTTGAGCAGAATGACCTTGTACAGAGGCGGGGGTTTAAGCCGGGTCTTCTGTACTTCGAGAACATTGCCTTCCTGTTCGTGTTTGGCCATTGCCGCCCAGGAAACCCTGCCGTTCGATATCCTAATGGTTGATGATAGCAATAGATTTTTCAAGAGCAAGACGGTTTGCGCAGTGCGCTACGCGAATTTCGCGGCTGACTGTTGCAAAAGCGTCGTTCCCGCCCGACAGCGCTGGCAGCGCTTGGCAATGATCCGGCAATTGGGCGGGGACTTGCTGCCGACGGGAATGACCTTGGGCAACCGAAAAGGCCGGCAGGTTCAAATCCGGACCGTCAACGCACGCCCCGGAGACTGCGAGCCTTGGGCTGTGGTCCCGGTGCGGGCCAGGTCCCATGTTGTCTTACGAATGCCGTCAGCAATTGGATCCCGGGCCTCGCTGCGCTCCCCCGGGGTGAGGCATCCGTTTCCGATCGCTGCGACGCTTCGCGTCTTGCTCTCGGACGGACGCGGAACAGCGCTCCCCATCACAGCCGTCATTCCCG
>DAIQRF010000227.1:0-4458 GCA_036786505.1 Casimicrobiaceae bacterium
CCCAGTGGCGTTCATCGCACTGTCGCAATACTTCGAAAAACGCTGGATCCCCGCTTTCGCGGGGATGACGCATCCGTTGCCAATCGCCGCGACGCTTCGCGTCTTGCTCTTGGACGGATGCGTCACTTGATGACGACCCACTTGAGCAGATTGAAGTTGTCGGCAAGCTGCACGAGCTGGACATTCTTTTTCATCGCCCAGGCCAACGCCTGCTGATGAAGCGGAATGTGGCCGATGGCATCACTGTGGATCTTGAACAGCTCGGCGATCATCGCGTTACGTTTGGTCTGGTCGAGTTCGCTGGCAATCAGGCCGCCGAGCTCGTCGACGCGCTTGTTGGAGTAGGTCCCTAGATTGAAAAGCCCCTGCCCGGCCGGAGAGGGAGTCATGAGCAGCGCATAGATCGCGTTCTGGGCATCGTACGAGTCCGGCGTCCATCCCAGCATGTAAAATGAAGTGTTGCGCGACAGAATCTTCGGGAAATACGTGACCTTGGTCTCCGCCATCAGGTTCACCTTGATGCCGATTTGGGCCAGCATCGCGGTAATCGCCTGACAAATGGCGGAGTCGTTGACGTAACGGTCATTGGGGCAATTCATTCCGACCTCGAAGCCGTCGGGGTAACCGGCGTCGACGAGCAGCTTTTTCGCGGCGGCGGCGTCGTGCGGAAGACGTTTGTTCAGGGCCGGTACAAACCCCTTGACTCCCGGAGCGATCATCAGATTGGTGGGCGTCGCCGCGCCGCGCATGATGTGGCTCTTGATCGCCTCGATATCGATCGCCTGATAAAACGCCTGGCGTACGCGTTTGTCCTTGAACGGATTCTTGCCCTTTACATTCGAGAACAGGAGTTCGTCCCGCGATTGGTCCATGCCGAGAAAAATCGTGCGCAACTCCGGACCTTGCAGCACTATCAGGTTCGGGGCGGCCTTCAATTTCTCGATGTCCTGCAGCGGTACCGGCTCCATCATGTCGATGTCGCCCGAGATCAGCGCGGCGACCCGCGTCGCGTCGTTCTTGATCGGCGTGAATACGGCCTCGGTGACATTGCTCTCGACCTTGTCCCAGTAGCCGGGAAACGCCGCGAACACCGTGCGCACGCCCGGTTCCCGGGATTTCAGCATGAAGGGACCGGTTCCGTTGGCGCGCAGCGTTGCCGCGTTCTCCTTGCCCTTGCGCACGTCCACGGGCGTCGTGGCGTTGTTCTTTTCGCACCACACCTTGCTCATCATGAACCAGGTGTTGATCGTGTCGGGCAGAATGGGAAACGGTTCGTTGGTGACGAAGTCAACCGTGTAGTCGTCGATCTTCTTGACCTCCTTGACCGGCGCGATCTTGGTCTTCATGTCGGACCCGTCGGCCTTGGAGCGTTCGTAGGTGAATATGACGTCGTCCGCATTGAACGGCGTGCCGTCGTGGAATTTGACGTTCTGACGCAAGTTGAAGCGCCACACCGTCGGCGCGGTCTGCTTCCATGACGTCGCCAGCAGAGGAACGAGCTCCAGCTTCTTGCCGCGGCCAACCAGCGGCTCGAAGACGTTGGCAGTGATGGTGAGCTGCAGCGACTCGTTGAGGGAATGGGGATCCATCGAAACGGCGTCGCCCTGATCGGCAAACCGGAACGTCGCCGCCGATGCGCTGAGCGCGGTCAACGTGGCCGCGACAAGGACGACCGACGCTCGTGCCAGCAAGTGTTGAATGGTAATCATTTGTTGCGCTCCTCAGGGTTGCGATGGGTCTTCAGGCATACGTCCGCGTCTCGCCGAGATGCTCGATGGCTCGCAGGCAGCTTTCGACCGCCTGCGTGTAAACCATCTGCTTCCAATCGTCGGCATCGACGTAGAACATGTCGCGCAGATTACGCTTGATCTCGTCCCGCTTCGCCTTCGGCGCCTGCGGGTGATGGTGAATCCAGTGCTCGGCCCGAAACGCTTCCAGTATCTGCTCGACGGGGTAAGTACCATATTCGAGCGCGATGCCGGCAAATGCGGCGTTGGGGCATTCGTCACGCGCTGCGGTACCGTTGACGCCGGTGAGCGGCGCGGAGGTCGATGTGCCATCCAGGAACGACGTCACGTCATCGCCCCACCACGCCTTGGTGCGCGCGATGTCCGCGGTATAGTCGAGTCCGGCGTAAATCTTTTCGCCGTGGCCTCGAGGTCCCAGCCCGGTGTGGATATCGATCCATCCCAGCAGCGCCCGCTGGGACGCGTACTCGTGCAGCACTCCCCGCAGGACCTCATTGCTCCAGGCAGGTTTGCCCCCGCCGTAGAAGAGCCCGTCGGGATATTGATACTGGCCTCCGCTCACCGCTGCTTGATAGGCCTTGCGGCCATGCTGCGCGATCCACGCATTAAGCCTGGCCTCGCTGTCGGCCGGCGCCGGCCAGCTCGCAGGCAGGAGCATGGAATGGATCTCCGCGTAGGCGCGATTGACCGGCAGCGGCCCACTGAAGTCGACGAAGTTGCGATTGAGGTCGGCGTTGTCTTCGTTGACCCGTCGCAGATGCGAGAAGCCATAGGGATTCAGCGCATGCAACATGAGCACCGCGATGCCCGAGCGCTCGACCTCGGCAATGAATGTCGGGTCGTGCAAAAGTGCAACCTGGCATCCCGAGCCGCAAAAGCCCTCGGCGCCGTGAGTCCCCGAAATCAGAAGCAGCATTCCAGGGGCGTCGGCGCTGCCGAGCAGCGCAAAATCCATCGACAGCTTTTCGCCCGCGGCGCCTCGCTCGGATGGATGTACGTGATGCATGAGCTGCGCACCGCGCATCCGGGCCGCGGCCAGGAACTTGTCGCGCGCCTCGGCATAGCTCTGCGAAAAATGCGGGACCGCATTCATCGGGAAATCGGCATCGCCGCCTCCGCCAGTGCCGCCAGATAGCCGGCACCGAGCGGAATCACCTCGTCGTTGAAGTCGTAACGGGCGTTGTGCAGGAAACAGCCGCCCTCCAAGCCGCCCTGCCCCAATCGCGCGTAAGCGCCGGGCCGCTGCTGGAGCATGAAGGAGAAATCCTCGGATCCCATCGACGGTTCCAGGTCGCGCACCACGTTCTCGGCTCCGACCAGCGTATCCGCAACGTCTGCCGCGAAAACGGCCTCGCGGTCGCTGTTGACCGTCGCCGGGTAAACGCGCTCGTACTTGAGCGTCGCCGTCGCGCCGAAGGCGGCGGCGATGGAATGCACGAGCTCGGTCAATCGCCGTTCGATCGCGACCTGCGTCGTCGGTCGGAACGTGCGCACGGTGCCCACCAGTCGTGCCTCGCGCGGTACCACGCTCATGGCCGCGAGATTGCCGGCGTGCATCGCGCACAGGCTGACTACCGCGGTGTCGATCGGACTCACGTTGCGGGACACGATCGACTGCGCGGCGGTGATGATGTGGCCCGCGACCAGCACCGGGTCGACCGTCAGATGCGGATGCGCGCCGTGCCCGCCGCGGCCCTCGATGTTAATTTCGATCCGATCGGCCGCCGCCATCGCGGGACCCGGCCGGACGCCGATTTTTCCCGGCGGCAGCGCCGGCCAGTTATGCAGCGCGTAAATCTCGTCGGCGGGAAAGCGCTCGAACAGCCCGTCGTCGATCATCGCCTTGCCGCCCGCAAACCCCTCTTCGCCCGGCTGGAAGATCAGATACACGGTGCCGTCGAAGCGCCGGGTGCGGGACAGGTAGCGCGCCGCGCCGAGCAGCATGGTGGTGTGGCCGTCGTGCCCGCAGCCGTGCATCCGGCCCTTGAACCGCGACACGTGGGCAAACCCGTTTTCCTCGTGCATCGGCAGCGCGTCCATGTCGGCGCGCAGGCCGATCGCCCGGCCGCTGTCGTGGCGCTCGCCGCGTATCACGCCGACGACGCCGGTCTTGCCGATGCCGGAGTGATGCTCGACCCCTAACGCGGTCAGCTCCCGCACCACGATTTCCGCGGTCCGGTGCTCCTCGAAACCAAGCTCGGGATGCGCGTGCAGATCGCGGCGCAACGCGGTCAACTCGGCGTGATCGGCCCGGATGTGCTCGACGGGGCTCATGAAATCACTCATGAAATTAGTGTGCGGCAGCTAGCCGCTCGATGCGCAGACGCGGATCGACGGCATAGTACAGCAGATCGACCACCAGATTGATCAGCACGAAAACCAGCCCGATAAAGCACAGGTACGCGGCCATCACCGGCACGTCTGCAAATCCGACGGCCTGGATGAAGAGCAGGCCCATGCCCGGCCATTGGAAAACGGTTTCGGTGATGATGGCGAAGGCGATGATCGCGCCAAGCTGGAGGCCGGTAATGGTGATCACCGGCACCAGGGTGTTCTTCAGCGCATGACCGAAATGAATCGATCTGTCGGTCAGCCCCCGGGCACGGGCGAACTTGATGTAGTCGGTGCGCAGCACTTCGAGCATCTCGGCGCGCACCAGCCGCATGATCAGCGTCATCTGGAAAAGCATGAGCGTGATCGAAGGCAGGAT
>DAIQRF010000228.1:0-402 GCA_036786505.1 Casimicrobiaceae bacterium
TGGACCGACGCTGCTCGGACTCGACCATGCCCGGGCATGCACCGGCCGCTACGGCGAAGCGTGGATCGGTATGCAAAAGACCCTGCACTGGCTCGAGAGTCTCAGGCAGACGCGCTATCAGTTCATCGCCCACGATTTCATCGGCCATCTGCTGCTCGACCTCGGCTTGAACGAACTGGCGGTCGAACATCTGGAGCGCGGCCTCGCACTCGGGCGCGACACCGGTATCCTGTTCTGGCGCGCCGCGATCGACACACACCTTGCCATCGCGCGGTTGCGGCTCGGGCAGAAGGACGCCGCACCGGCGCTGCAGACTACGCTCGAACAAACGCGCCGCACTTCGGAGCGCTATATGATGGTCCAGTGTATTGACGGGTTGGCGGAGATTGCGCTCGCGGCGGG
>DAIQRF010000228.1:412-4456 GCA_036786505.1 Casimicrobiaceae bacterium
ACGCGAGCCGTTGCCGCGCGTATGGTGACGAACTGCTCGCGATCGCCGAACCGAACAGCCTGCGCGAACTCGAGGCGGTCGCGCGGCGCTGGCGCGGTGAGGCTATGTTTGTGGAGAAAGATTACCTGGAGGCGCAGGCAGAATTGTCCCGCGCCGCGGCGCTGGCGGAGAATATCGGCCGCGTGCGCCTGCAGATGGACGTGCAGGCCGCGCTGGCTCGTCTGCTTGCTGCGCAGGGTCAGCGCGACGCCGCGCAGCACCACGGCGCCAAGGCGCGCGCGATTGCGGAGGCAATCGAGAAGAGTCTGGAGTCCTCGGGGATCGAGGCGCGGCTCCGCATGAGCTGACAGCCAGCGTCGCTGACAAGGCCGGCTAAAATTGCATCTCTGAATGTCAGAGGACGGCCCAGCCTGCACCTAGTTCGGGTCGGACCAACACAACCGTATGAACTATCACCCATAGCGTTCGATACCTGCCCGGGTTGAACGTTTAGAGCCGTCTTTTAGGTTAATGAAATTTCGACCAGCAAAGACGCAAGATGCCGAGGCAATTGCTCCGCTGCATGCAGAAGGCTGGCGTGTTGCCTACCGCGGCATATTCCGCGACGAGTTTTTAGACGGGGACGTGGCTCAAGACCGTAAAGATGTTTGGCGCCAGCGCTTTGCTGTGCCAAAGAACAATCAATTTGTGCTCTTGGCTGAGGGAAACAATGAGCTATGTGGGTTCGTGTGTGCCTTTGGCAATGAAGACCCGAAACGGGGAACATTCATAGATAACCTGCATGTCCGTGGAGAAAGCGGCCCACAATAACCGCGTGGAAACGCTCATTCCATTGGTCGCGCAATTGTTGGCGCGCTTAGACAGCTTGCCTGCTCGCACGCTGGTGCGTTGCGATGGCTAACCGCCCGCTCAACCCGGGCGGCCGCGCATATCCTTGGGTGATCCACGTCTAAGCTCCGCACGCTGTCGCTCGGCGCCGGATAGCTTATTGCGGTAGGTGCCAGAGAACACCAGGAAACTCAGAAAGGAGCGCCCATGGTGCGCGTTTTCGGATGCGCGTTGTCCATGTTAGTTGGCTTCTGCAAGACCGCTTCGGCGTCCGCTTCGCTGCCAACATCCAATGCTCTCTATAGTCGACGCCGGAACCAACCGGTCAACGCCAAACGCTCGCGCGTCGCCGACAGGACCTCGTGCTCGAAACGATCGGATAGAAAGCACACCAGCGTTCCTGCCACCGGCAGCACCTCGCGCACCCGTTCATCATCGTAAATGCGCAGCGCGCCGCCGTCGGCCAGGGTCCAGCCTTCGTTGAGATACATCGCGCAGGAAATCACGCGCACATCGGATGAAGCAGCGCCGCCGCGAAACTGGTCTCGATGGCGACGATAAAAAGCGCCCAGGGGGTACAGGGCGTAATGGGCTTCGAAGGAGAAGAGACCGAGCAGCAGCGTCTCGTTGAGCGCACCGCGCAGCGCGTCGAGCGCCTGCCAGAACGGTTGCCGTACCGAGCCGGTCGAGCTTGGGTCGAGCCACAGGATACGATCGCCGCGCACGTCGCTTCGCTGTACGCGCGCGGCGCCGCGGCCAATGCCGGCGGCGTGAAATTCACCTGCCGCATCGCGCGCGCGTGCCTCGTCGGCCAGCGCGGCAACCGCTGCTTGCGGCAGAAAATCGGCTTCGACCGCACAGCCGCCATCGGCGATTGCCGCGCAGATCCGATCGGTCGCGGCCGTCACTGGCGCCTACTGAAAATTGCCGAAATGGGTGACAGCTTCCCGTTTGTCAGAAGACACTGGATTCCCGCTTTCGCGGGAATGACGATAGAAAGATACCGACGCCACGCCCTTTCGTAACACTCAATCGGCCGCGTTTACTTGACCCGGTTCATGCGGCCGGGCTCACTTGGCTGCCGAATCCATTTTCATCATCCCGAAAATATTACCTTCGGTGTCGCTGGCGTAGGCGAGCCAGCCGACGGTTTGGATCGCCATTTTCGGCACCACGATCGTGCCGCCCAGCTCGCCAACGCGCAGCAGAGACGCGTCGAGATCGGCAACATCCGTGGTACAGACGAATGCGTTGACCGCCTGCATCGCCGCCGGCGCCGATCCTCGCCGAGGCAGCAAACCGCCGTCGATGCCCTTGGTGTTCGCCTCACCGGTCTTGATCAGCCAGTAATCTTGCGGACCGTCCCATTTGCTGAACGTCCAGCCAAACAAGGCAGTGTAGAAAGCGATTGCCCGCTTGGGATCGCTGGCTTGAATCTCGAAATGGATAGGACGCGGCATGATCGGGCCTCCGGCAAGTAGGATCCTCTATCTTATAATGCTGACCACGGTGATGCGACCCCGCGCTTGATCGCGGGAGGGCCGTGACAACAGGAGGCGCGGATGCGCGTAGTGATCACCGGCGGTGCGGGATTTCTCGGCAGCCGCCTCGCCCGCAGCATTCTCGATCGTGGCCAGCTCACCGACGGCAGCGGCGCGCGGCGTGAAGTGCGAAAATTGGTCTTGATCGATGTCGTGCGAGCGTCGGTGACCGATCCACGGGTTGATATCGTCACCGGCAACCTCGCCGATCCGGCGCTCATCGAACGCACGCTCACGCCGGAAACGGATTCGGTGTTTCACCTCGCGGCGGTGGTAAGCGGCCAGGCGGAAGCGGAATTCGACACCGGCATGCATGTCAACCTCGACGCGACCCGCGCTTTGCTCGAGCGCTGCAGGAAGCTCGCGCGGCCGCCAAAATTCGTGTTCGCCAGCTCGCTCGCGGTGTTCGGCGGGACGCTGCCGAATCCGGTCCCCGACGACGCGTTGTTGATGCCGCAAACATCGTACGGCACGCAAAAAGCGATCGGCGAGTACCTGGTTTACGACATGACCCGAAAAAACTTCATCGACGGCCGCAGCTTGCGTCTACCCACGGTCACCGTGCGGCCAGGCAAGCCCAACCAGGCCGCATCGTCGTTTGCCAGCGGAGTCATTCGCGAGCCCCTCGCCGGCACGGACGCGGCGTGCCCGGTCTCACCCGAAACCGCCATGTGGGTAACCTCGCCGCGTACGGTGATCGCCAACCTGATCACCGGTCACGAAATTCCGGCGTCGACATTCGCGCAGACCCGATCGATCAACGTGCCCGGCATTCGGGTATCGGTGCGCGAAATGGTGGATGCCTTGCGCAAAGTCGCCGGCGAAGAAGTAGCGTCGCGGGTCAAGTGGCAGCTCGACCCGGCAGTCGATCGCATCGTAGCCACTTGGCCGGCGAACTTCGCGCCGGTGCTGGGACCCGCGCTGGGCATGCGCGCCGACACCGATTTCGAAAGCATCGTGCGGGCGTATATCGCCGACGACATGCCGCGCTAGCACACTGGGCCGCATTCATTTCGTCGCCGCGAGCTCATGCCTCGGCAAGCGCAAGCGGTTCGACTTCGCGCAACGCGGTGAGAAGCAGCTCCGGGCCTGCGGTTTTCAGGAGCACCGAGTCCGAGAGCACGCGCCGCCACGCGCGTGCTCCGGGCGCGCCATGATACAGGCCCAGCACATGGCGGGTGATCGCCCGCAAGCCCACGCCGCGGGCGAGCTGCGCCTCCGCGTACGGCAGCAGCGCCTCGACCACCTCCGCACGTGAGCGCAGCGGCGTGCGGGGTCCGAAGCAATACGCATCCGCTTCGGCAAGGAAATAGGGATGATGGTATGCGACCCGTCCCAGCATCACTCCGTCGACTTGGGCGAGCTCGCGCGCGATTGCATCGTGAGTGGCGATGCCGCCGTTGATCACGATGGTGAGCGCTGGAAAGTCCCGCTTGAGCTGGTGCACGAACGAGTACCTGAGCGGCGGAATTTCGCGATTCTCTTTCGGCGACAAGCCTTTCAGAACGGCGTTTCGCGCATGCACGATAAAAGCCGTCGCGCCGGCGGCGGCGACGGTGCCGACGAAGTCGCGAACAAAAGTGTATTCATCGACGTCGTCGATGCCGGTACGGTGCTTGACCGTGACCGGTACCGACACCGCGTCGCGCATCGCCTTGACGCAATCCGCGACCAG
>DAIQRF010000229.1:0-4428 GCA_036786505.1 Casimicrobiaceae bacterium
CGGGCGCTTTCTCGCCTGCCTTGCCGGCGTCCCCCGGCGCGGCTTCGGCCGCACCTGGCTCAGCCACCGCGGCGACCTCTTCGACTTCAGCAATCACTCGCGGCACGATCGCCGTCGCAACCACCGGGCTCTCGCCGCCGCGCGTCACCGCAGTCACCCCGGCCGGCAAGATGAGATCCGAAACGTGGATCGACTGTCCAACCGCGAGCGTCGACAGATCGACCTCGATGAACGCCGGCAGATCCTTGGGCAAGCACGATACGTCGAGCTCCGTCAGCACGTGACTGATGATCGCGTCCATTGTCTTGACCGCCGGAGAATTCTCTCCGTTGGTGAAATGGAGCGGCACTTTCATGTGGATCTTGCGGTTTTCGTCGACGCGCTGGAAATCGATGTGCAGCACTTCGTGACGGAACGGATGCATTTGCACGTCGCGCAGCAAAACGCGTTGCGTCGTCTCGCCGAGCGTCATGGTCAGGATGGTGGAATGAAACGCTTCCTTCTTCAGCGCGTTGATCAACGCGTTGTGATCGAGCTCGATCGTCTGCGGCTTGGCGGCGCCGCCATAGACGATGCCGGGCGCCCGCCCGGTCACACGAAGACGGCGGCTCGCGCCCCGGCCTTCGGCGGCGCGCGCGAATGCGGTGAATGATTGTTGCGACTGTTGCGGTGACGGTTGCGGTGCCTGTTGCATGGCAAAAGCTCCTTGTCTGCGGCCTCCCGGGGGCGTTAGTCAGCCTGACGCTCGTCCGCTATGGCGACCTGCCGCTTTAAGCAAATGAGCGGGAAAGCCTTGAATTGTAACCTGATTCCTGACGCAGGCGCAAATCCCGGTGCGGCCGGACGCGGATCGGCCGCCAGCGGCTTCGCGGCCGAAAGTGCCTGCCGGTGCTTCCGGGGCATCACAACGTCGCCGCGCGAAGCCCGTCGAGGCGCAAAACAGGCCACCCTACTCGGTGAACAGCGAGCTCACCGATTCTTCGTTGGAGATCCGCGTCATCGTCTCGGCAAGAAGTTGAGCGCAGGAAAGTTGCCGTATGCGTTTGCACGCCCGAGCTTCCTCGGAAAGAGGAATCGTGTCGGTGACGACGATTTCATCGAGCTGCGATTCGGCGATGCGCGCCACGGCGCCGCCCGAGAGCACCGGGTGCGTGCAATACGCGAGCACTTTCTGCGCGCCGTTTTCTTTCAGCGCCGCAGCCGCCTTGCAGAGCGTGTTCGCGGTATCCACGATGTCATCCATGATCACGCATGTGCGACCTTCTACGTCGCCGATGATGTTCATTACCTCGGCGACATTGGCTTTCGGGCGACGTTTGTCGATGATCGCAAGGTCGGAGTCGAGGCGCTTGGCGATGGCCCGCGCGCGCACCACCCCGCCAACGTCCGGAGATACGACGAGCAGGTTTTCGTAGTTTTGCTTCCAGAGGTCGCCCAGCAACACCGGCGTCGCGTAGATGTTGTCGACGGGGATATTGAAAAAGCCCTGAATCTGATCGGCGTGCAAGTCCATGGTCATCACGCGGTCCACGCCGACGGTCGATATCATGTCGGCGATGACCTTGGCGGTGATCGGCACCCGCGCCGAGCGCGGGCGGCGGTCCTGACGGGCGTATCCGAGATACGGTATCGCAGCGGTAATTCTTCCCGCCGAAGCCCGTTTCAGCGCATCGACCATCACCAGAATTTCCATGAGGTTGTCGTTGGTCGGCGCGCAGGTGGATTGCAGAATGAAAACGTCGCGGCCGCGAACGTTTTCGAGCAATTCGACCATCACTTCGCCGTCGGAAAAGCGGCCGACAATACATCGGCCGAGGCTGATGTTCATGTGCTTGACGACCGCTTCCGCGAGCTTGGGATTGGCGTTGCCGGTGAAGACCCGCATGCGTTCAAACGCCATCGCGCCGCCTAAAAGTAAGCGCCAGAAGCGAGCCGAGAAAGCCGCGCATGTCGCGCGGCCTGCCCATCGCAGGCGTGGCTGGGGAGGTAGGGATCGAACCTACGAATGCCGGAATCAAAATCCGGTGCCTTACCACTTGGCGACTCCCCAAGGGAAACTGTCACGTCCGAAATGCTTGAAGGCCGACATCGCCTAGGCAAACGACCAGAGCGGGTGACGATCGAGTGCGCGCGCAACAAAGCCGGTCATTCCGCGGGGCAGCCGTGAGAGCGCCTGTTGTGCAGCCTGTTCCTTGCCAAAGGCAGCCAGCACACACGCACCCGAGCCCGTCATGCGCGTTCCCGCCTCCGATGCCACACGACCAAGTGCCTCGAGGGCGTCGGCGATCTCCGGGAACCGCGCAACCGCCACCGGCTGCAGATCGTTGCGGCCGTAGCCCTCGGAAAAGACAAGCATTTTCGCGGACTCGCTGTTGCGTGTCAATTCGGCCGCTGCGAAGATGTCCGACGTCGAAACGTGGATCGGCGGTGCGACCACCACGAACCAGGTGGCGGGCACGCTGCAGGCCTGCAGTTTTTCGCCGACGCCGCGAGCGAACGCCGGCTCGCCAAAGATGAAGAACGGTACGTCCGCGCCAAGCTTCAGCGCAAGTTTCATGAGTGTCTCGCGCGACAAGCCGAGCTGCCACATGCGGTTCAGGCCAAGGATCACGGTCGCGGCGTCCGAGCTGCCGCCGCCCAGGCCTGCTCCCATTGGAAGGCGCTTGTCGATGCCGATCGCCACGCCGCGGGCAACACCACACTCGCGCTGAACAAGCCGCGCTGCTAGGACGGCGAGATCGTCGTCCGCGGCAACGCCGGCTGCGCCGTGTGTGCGCGTCACCGCGCCATCGTCGCGTAGCGAAAGCGTGATGACGTCGGCGCGGTCGATCGGCACGACCAACGATTCAAGCGTGTGGTAACCGTCCGGCCGCCGTCCGGTGACATGCAGAAAAAGGTTGAGCTTCGCCGGGGCAGGAAGCGTCAGGCTTGGCGTCGGCGTCACTGCCACGCGTCGATGACCAACCGCAACTCGATGCCGGGGTAATCGAGCGTCATTCGAGCCGGACGCGACACGCCCGAGGCGTCCTTGGTAAACGCCTGATAGACGATGGTCCATCCGTCCTGACGCAGTACGCCGGGCGCGCCGTCGTCGCCGGCTTCCGCGGTGAACGGCGTATCCTTCCTCGGCGTCCCCTGAATCCAGTACGCCAAGCCCTCGACGGGGAGCGCCCAGCCCAGCCCGCGCGAGGTCAACGTCGTCCAGTCGCTCGCGGTCTCCACTTTGCCGTCTGGGGTCTGCAACTCGACGCCGCGCGGGTTCCCGATCAGTCGCGCAACGGTCTGGCCCAGCGGGGAAGCGAAATCCAGCTCGTCGCGATCGCCGGCGTGGCTCCAGTGAAAGCTGGCGGCGAACGCATCGGCATCATGACGGGCCGAGAGTCTGCCGGCGATTTCGTAGACGGTCCGTGTATCGGCAAACTTGATTTGCGACGCGTCGCGCGGCGTCAGCGTCGACGCGCACCCGGTGAGCATCAGCAAACTCGCGATCGCCGCGAAGCGCGCGACGCGCGCGACGCAGATGGGCAGGCGCATCAGCGAGTGGAGTCCGCGCTACGGCGCGAGTCGACGCACGGTCTCGAGAAGAAGCGCGTTGTCCGGCGTCGCCTTGAGTTGCGACTGCCAGACCTCCTTGGCATGGTCGCGCTCTCCCTTGGCCCACAGAACTTCGCCAAGGTGCGCGGCGATCTCCGGATCGGGCCGGTCGGCGAGCGCGCGGCGCAGAAATTTCTCCGAATCGCCGAGATTGCCCATGCGGAAATGCGCCCATCCCATGCTGTCGAGGATCGACGGGTCTTCCGGCGCGAGCCTAAGCGCCTTCTCGATGAGCTTCAGCCCTTCCGCGGTCCGCGGCGTGCGGTCGACAAGCGTGTAGCCAAGCGCGTTGAGCGCCTGCGGATTGTCGGGTCTGAGCTCGATCAAGCGCGTCAGCTGCGATTCCACCTCATCGAGCCGGTCGAGTTTTTCCGCGACCATGGCGACGTCGTAGATCAGCTCGGCCGAATTCGGCTCCGCCGCCAGCGCGCTGGAAAGCACTGCGTACGCGCCCTTGTAATCGCCCGCGTCGCGCAGGACCTGCGCTTCGGCCTGATGGACTTCGATGCCACGCTCGCGACTGTCCGGCTTGAGCGACGCCAGATATCGGCGCGCGCCGTCTATGTCGCCCTTTCGTGCCAGCACGGTGGCGATCCGCAGCGTCGCGATCCAGGCCCGATCTCCGTCGGTGACTTCACGATAACGCGCGATCGCCTCGTCGTAGCGCTTGGTTTCCTCGGCGATCTGTCCGAGATAAAACGCCACTGCGCCGGGATCGACGCCTGCGCTGCGGAGCTCTTCGAACATGCGCTCCGCGGTAGCGTAGTCTTTCATCTGCACCGAGATCGCCGCAACGGCGAACTGAATGCCGCGATCGGACTTGTCTTCGTCGAG
>DAIQRF010000230.1:0-4396 GCA_036786505.1 Casimicrobiaceae bacterium
CCGACCACTCCGATCAACACGCTCAGCAGGATGCAAATCGCCGACAGCTCTACCGTGGTGAGGAAACCGTCGGCGAAGCGCTGGCGATCAAACTGATCGTAAAAGATCGTGAGGTTGATGCCGGTCGACTGGTGCAACCAGCGAAACCAATCCCAGATGAACTGCATCGGCCGCCCCGATCGGCTCGCGAGGGCAAGCACCCGACGCGGCGGCGGTCGCCGCGCATCGGGACGCCGCCACCGCATCGACCGTTATTTGTATTTGTCGTGCATTTCCTGCGTGAACTTGGTGGGTTTGATTCCCCACTTCTTCTCGAGCTGCTGGATGAAGCCTGTCTTGTGCCAGTCGACGATGGTCTTCGACATGAAGCTGGCGAAGTCCTTTTCGCCCTGGTTCACCGCCAGGCCCCACGGCACGACGAGAATCGAGTCGAGCGGCATCTCGTAGCCGCTCCATTCGGGCTTCTGCATCTCGCCGATGATCGCGCTGTCGTCATAGGCGAAGCCGATGCAGTTGCCGTTCTTCAGCGCGGCATACGCCTCAGCCGTGCCCGGGAACGCGACGCCTTCAATGCCGTATTTCTCCTGGAGCTCCTTGTTGTAGAACGAGCCCTGGATCAGGCAGACCTTCTTGCCTCGAAGCTGGTCCCAGCCGGTCAGGTGCGCCGACTTCGGCGCCATGACGTTGGTGCCGGAGGCGTAGTAGTCGGGATCGACGATGTCGACAATCTTGCGACGTTCGGGCGTGTCGCTCATCGTCGCGATCATCAGGTCGATCTTGCCCTGCTGCAGGAATTGAATGCGATTGGACGCGACGACCGGTGTGAGCTCGAGCTTGACGCCGAGCCGTTTGGCGACGTCGGCAGCAAGATCGGCCTCGAAGCCGACGATTTCGCCCGCGGGGTTGCGAAACCCGAACGGCCGGTAGTCCGCCTTGGAACCTACTGCCAGCACACCCTTCTGCTTGATGTTCTGCAGCGCGTCCGCGCTGGCGACGGTTGCGTACATGACGGCTAGCAACAGACCGGATGCCACGATCGACAATAATTTTTTCAGCATTTTCTCATCCTCGTTCCAATGATGGATTGATATCGGGAAGCCGGTATGCGCTTCCGCTCCTCCTCGCGGGCGTGTCTCCCGCGCCTACGTTACCGCCATTTCACAAGCGCCGATGCCTCCTGCGGTTCGCGCCACGTGCCGCATGCCGCATGCGCACAGGCGGTCGCCGTGTGTCCCGGCGATCGCAAATTATCCGCGCTGCGCGGCCTCACGACACCGCCCGCAGCGACGACACGGGTTTCGCGACGGAGTCCGCGAGCGCCTGATCGATGATCGCCAGCGCGCGGTCGATCTCGTCCGCCGTGACCGTCAGCGGTGGCGCGATGCGCCATACCGAGCCGCGCGTCGGAACCTGACGGATGTTCATCGACAGGCCGAGCTCCATGCAGCGGCGCGTCACTTCCAACCCCAGCTTATGGAACGGCTCCCGTGACTCGCGGTCCCGCACCAGCTCGACCCCGATCAGCAAGCCCTGGCCGCGCACGTCGCCGATCGCTTCGTAGCGCGCCTTGAGCTCCAGCAAGCCGTTTTTCAGGCGCTCGCCCATCGCCCGCGCATTGGCCGCGAGCCGCTCGCGTTCCAGCACGTCGAGCACCGCGAGGCCGACGCTCGCCGGAAGTGGGTCCGAGACGTGCGAGGTGTAATTGGCGAAGCCTTTGCGATAGCACGCCTCTTCGATCTCGGGGCTGGTGGCGGTCGCAGAGAGCGGCAGTCCCCCGCCCAGGGTCTTGGACATGGTCAGAATGTCGGGTGTGACGCTTAAGGCCTCGAAGGCAAAGTTGCGGCCCGTGCGGCCGAACGCGGTCTGCGCCTCGTCGAAGATCAGCAGCATGCCACGCGCGTCGCAGAGCTTGCGCATGCGGACGAAATAACCGTCGGGCGGGACGATGATGCCGCCGGCGCTCAGGATCGGCTCAACAATGACCGCGGCCGGCGCGCCTACCGATTGCGCGTCGAAAAGGTTGAAGCCGACGTCGAGGCAGGTCATGTCGCACTTGTCGCGACAGTGCCGGATCGGGCAGCGGTAACAGTTGGGTTCGGGAATCGCGAACGTCCCTGGAATCGAAGGCCCGTATCCCCGCCGTCCGCTGGCGTACGTCGTCGAGCTCGCACCGGCGGTCGTTCCATGCCACGAGCCGTCGAGCCCGACGACCTCAAAGCCGCCGGTGAATTTTTTCGCCAGACGGAGCGCCGTTTCGTTGCTCTCGCCGCCCGTGTTGAGGAAGATCAGCTTGGAGAGACTGCGCGGCAGCATCGCGGCCATGCGCCGGCCGAGCGCGGCAACCGCGGGCGAGAGCATGCCGCTGAACAAATGCAGCACCTCGCGGCAGCTCTTTTCGATCGCGGCGACGATCGCCGGATGGTTGTGGCCCAGCGTCGCGCACATTTGGCCCGAGGTGAAATCGAGGATCGCGCGCCCGGACTCGTCGTAGATGTAGGAGCCGCGCGCCCTGATGATGAATTCCGGGTGGAATTCGCCGCCGTACCGGATCAGATGGTCGCGCACTGCCTGGTGCAGCACGGTCAACGACTCGGCATCCGCGGCGGCGCCGCTCGGTGCCGCGTCCGGCACGGCCTTGCTCAAACTATCCATGTTGCAGCGTCTGCGCTTGGTCCAATGGCACAGTGTAGCACCGCGCGCGTGCCGATCAAGGACTCGTGCAGGCGGTCCGCACCCCACCTTTTTCCATTTACCGGGCTGACCGGCATTCGAAGCACGAGGTCGTCAACGCGATTCGCAACAAGCGGCTGCAGCCTGTCGATCTGGCGCACCGCGGCGCAATAGGCCCCGCCAACGCGGCCGAACAACGAATCCGGTGTGACCGCATTCATATGCTGCTTTCTCAAATGGGGACGAGCGGCGCGCGAAATGCGACGATGGCGTGCCCGGCCACATGGCGTTGCAGTGCGGCAGCTAGGTCGAATTCGGGCGACATCGCCGCGCAGCGATACGCAGCCTCATCGAGCGAGCGACCGGCGGCAAGCAACGAAAGCAGCAGGTATTCCGTGCGCGAGATCCGTTCGATGGCGATGCCTCCGACGCCAGGCGGACGGCGCAGCACCAGCAAGGTGTCGCCCCCTTCGTCGAGATCGATGCGTTCATCCGCGTCGCAGTCGGGCTGGTTGGCCTGCCAGATATGCAGAATCGGGAACATCGAGACGATCAATTGCGCCGATGGGTGCAAAGAGAAGCACAGCTCGCCATGCAGTTTCGCCGGCACGCTGGCCAGTGCGGCGAGGTCGAACGGCGCCGCGTCGCGAGCGATGTTCGCCTGGTCGACGGCCCACTCGAGGCGAGCCACGTCCGGCAGATACTTGAGATCGCGCGCCGGCGGATAGGCGCCGAGAAATTCCGGAACATCTGCGCCATAGCGGTTGATGTCGCCGCGGGTCGAGGGGTGGCCGCGGACGAAATGGGCGCATGCCGCGTCGAAGAACGGCGCGCCGACCAGGCGCTTTACTACCGGATAAGTGGCCGCGAGCGCTCTGCGGTAATTGCCCAGCACATTCGCGCGGTAAATGTCGATCCGCGCTTCGGGATTCAGCCCGCCGGCGACAATGCCGAGCGACGCCACCGCCGCCGCATCGCTGAAAATGGCGGCAGCCGAAAATGCACGCTGCAATTCATGCAGCGATGGCATCGCAGGTCTCGAGGATTGTCTGTGCCTGCGCCGCCTCGTCGAGCAGGATCTCCAGCGGCGGGATATCGGTGTCCCATTCGATCAGCGTCGGCTTGGGGCCGAAGCGTGCCACCGCGGCCCGGTAAAGCGCCCATACCGGAGGTGCGACCCGGGTTCCATGGGTATCGATGAGGCAGTCGCCGCTCGTGTCGAACCCGGCGAGGTGAATCTCGGCCACCGCGTCCGCAGAAATTGCCGCCATATAAGCGCTCGCATCGAACCCGTGATTGACTGCGTTAACGTAGATATTGTTGACGTCGAAGAGCAGCTTGCAGCCGCTGCGGCGGGCAACGGCGGCGACGAAATCCCATTCGCTCATCGCGTCGTCATCGAAGCGAACGTAGGCGGAGACATTCTCGACCAAGAGCGTGCGTCCGAGCGCGCTTTGCACGGCGTCGACGCGTTCGCAAACGAGCGCCAGCGCTTCTTCGGTGAACGGCAGCGGCAGGAGATCGTTGAGGTGGTGACCGTCGACGTGGCTCCAGCAAAGGTGCTCCGACACCGCGCCCGGGTCGATCCAGGAGACGAGATGCTTGAGCTGCGCGAGGTGCCCCGCGTCGAGCGCATCGGCGGAGCCCAGCGACAAGCCGACGCCATGCAGCGAAATCGGATAATCGCGACGGATGGCTTCCAACGCCGCGATCGCCGGCCCGCCAT
>DAIQRF010000231.1:0-4391 GCA_036786505.1 Casimicrobiaceae bacterium
GCCGGCCATCATCGCCACCATGCGATCGACGCCGAACGCGATGCCGCCATGCGGTGGCGCGCCATACTGCAATGAATCGAGCAGGAAGCCGAACTTCTTCTGCTGATCCTCCTCGCCGATGCCGAGCGCCTTGAACACTGCCGCTTGTACTTCGGGTCGGTGGATACGCACCGATCCGCCGCCGATTTCCCAACCATTGAGCACCACGTCGTAGGCTTTGGCAAGCGCATTTCCCGGATCGGTATTGAACCGCTGCTCGTGGCCGTCCTTGGGCGCGGTGAACGGATGATGACGCGCCCCCCAGGTCTTTTTTTGCTCGTCGTATTCGAACATCGGGAAGTCGACGACCCACAGCGGTTTCCAGCCGGCTTGCACAAAGCCGCGCTCGTGGCCGATCTTGGCGCGCAACGCGCCGAGGGCATCGTCGACGATCTTCGCGCGGTCGGCAGCGAAAAAGATCAGGTCTCCGCTTTTCGCGCCCGTCCTGGCGATGATTTGCGCCAGCACGTCGGCGGAAAGAAACTTCACGATCGGCGATTGCAGCCCTTGCTCATTGGGATTCGATGCATCGTTCACTTTGACGTAGGCCAAGCCCTTCGCGCCGTAGATCGCGACAAACGTCGTGTATTCGTCGATCTCCTTGCGCGTCAGCGTGCCGCCGCCCGGGACGTTGAGCGCCGCGACGCGGCCATCGGGGAGATCCGCCGCTGAGCGGAACACCTTGAACTCCACGCTACGCATCAGATCGGTGAGCTCGGTCAGCTTGAGCGGCACGCGCAGGTCGGGCTTGTCCGAGCCGTAGTCGCGCATCGCGTCGGCGTAAGTCATGATCGGGAACGGTTTCTCCAGCTCGACGCCGAGCGTCTCTTGAAACATGGTTCGCACCAGACCCTCCGTCAGCTCCCGGATCTCAAGCTCGTCGAGAAACGATGTCTCGACGTCGATCTGGGTGAACTCGGGCTGGCGGTCGGCGCGCAGATCCTCGTCGCGAAAGCACTTGACGATCTGGTAGTAGCGATCGAAGCCCGCCATCATCAGCAGTTGCTTGAACAACTGCGGCGACTGCGGCAGTGCATAGAACTGGCCATGGTGGATGCGGGAAGGAACCAAAAACTCGCGCGCTCCTTCGGGCGTCGACTTGTACAGAATCGGCGTCTCGATATCGACGAATCCGTGCGCGTCGAGATAACGGCGCGCGCTCATCGACGCCTTGTGGCGGAGCATCAGATTCTTTTGCATCGACGGGCGGCGCAGGTCCAGCACCCGGTGCTCGAGCCGCACGGTTTCCGATATGTTCTCGTCATCGATCAGGAAGGGCGGCGTCAACGAGGCGTTCAGGATTTCGATTTCGTGCGCCAGCACCTCGATCTCGCCGGTGATCAGATTGCTGTTGATGGTTCCTTCCCGACGCGGCCGCACCATACCGGTCACGGCGAGGACGAACTCGTTGCGCAACTTTTCGGCGGCCGCAAAAGTAACGCCGCGATCGGGGTCGCAGACGATTTGCAGCAGTCCTTCGCGGTCGCGCAGGTCGATGAAAATGACGCCGCCGTGGTCGCGGCGGCGATGGACCCAGCCGCAGACGGTAATGATCTGGCCGAGCCGGGTACGGTCGATGCGGCCACAATAGTCAGTGCGTTTCACGTTCTTCTCCGGCGGCGGGTTCGATGGATTTGCGGCGATACCTAAAGCGCGGTCACTGGCTTCCCGCGCAGACGGCGCCAGCGACGCGAGTCACTCGCGGTCAAATTCGATGATTGAGTGCGGAGGCGCCGGCCGGCATTTCGTGGCCGACGGGCGGGAGATGCGGCTTGGGCGCGACCACGCCCATCGAGATGATGTACTTCAACGCTTCGTCGACCGTCATGTCGAGTTCGTACACGCGCGAGCGCGGCAGCATCAGAAAAAAACCCGAGGTGGGATTCGGCGTGGTCGGAACGTAAACGCTGACATGCTCGTCGACAAGGTAGCCCGCAACCGCGATGGCCGGCGCCCCGGTCTGAAAGGCGATGGTCCAGCTTCCGGGATAGGGGTATTCGACCAGCAATGCCTTGCGAAACGCGTTGCCGGAGTCGGAGAGCAACGTATCGCTCACCTGTTTGACGCTCGAATAAATCGACTTTACGACCGGGATGCGGCCAAGCAGGGATTCCGAAATCAGGATCAGCCGCGCGCCGAAAAAGTTCGCGGCGATCGCGCCGGTGAGCAGAAGAATGACGAAACTTAAGACGACGCCCAGTCCCGGAATGTGAAATCCGAACAACGCTTCCGGGCGCGCGCTTTCAGGAACGAGCAGCAGTGTTTGATCGAGCGTGCTCACCAGAAAGTGCAGCACCCAGATGGTGATGCCGAGCGGGACCCAGACCAGTAGCCCGGCAATGAGATAGCGCTTCACGTTCGCTGCCTACGATAGGCGGAGGTCAGGACCCTGTCACCGCCGGCTTGGCGGGGGTCGTCGTGGCGGAGGATTTGGCCTCGGTGCTGGTCGTTTTGGTCTCGCTGCTTGCTGGTTGGGCAGCCGTCTTGGCCTCGGCCTTCTGGTCACCGGAGGAAGCTGTGGCTGCCGCGCCCTCACTTTTCTCGGCGCTGGTTCCGCCCTCGTTCGCGGCATCGGACTTCGCCGAGCCTTTTTCGGCCGGCTTGCTGCCTGAATGCTTGAAATCGGTCGCGTACCAACCGCTTCCCTTCAACTGGAATCCAACCGCGGACATCAGCTTGGTCAGGCTTTCCTTGCCGCACACGGGACAGACGAGCAGAGGTTGATCCGCAAGGCGCTGCAACGCTTCGAGGCGGTGGCCGCAATCCGTGCATCGATATTCGTAGATGGGCATGCTTATCTCGTCGTCCGTCGCGAAGGGGTTGATAAGAAAGGGCTAATTATAGCTCATGTGGGGCAAAGACGGCGCCTTGCAAGACCCCGCGAGAACGCGGCGTCCAGCGTCCGGTGCTTCCCGATCCTTGATATGCTTCGTCGCGGGAGGGAGCGAGCCATGAGCGCGTTTTGGATGTGGTGGATCGCGGCGGCGGCGTTGGTCGCGGCGGAATTGCTTACCGGAACTTTTTACCTGCTGGTGGTTGGCATCGCGCTTGCGTTCGGCGGCGTAGCCGCGTGGTTCGATGCCAGCGTGCCGCTGCAATGGCTGATTGCCGCTGCGTTGGGTGTGATCGGCACCGTAATGCTTCAGCGATGGAAGCGCGACCTGGCTGCGCGAACGCCGGCGCAGCAGGGGCTCGACGTCGGGCAGATGGTGCAGGTCCAAAGCTGGGGCCCGGATGGAACCGCGCGAGTCGCTTACCGAGGGAGCACGTGGGACGCGGAGCTCGCCGCAACCGGTGTTCCGCAGGCCAAGACCATGTACATCGCAGCGATGCGCGGCTCGGTGCTGATCCTTTCGGATCGCCGCCCTGACGTCCTGCAACAACTCTAGCCGTGGAGGCCGCAATGCAGATGGGTTCCTGGATCGTCACGCTGGCGCTGTTCCTGGTCGCCGTCATCGTCATCGCCAAGTCGATTCGTGTCGTCCCGCAGCAGCACGCGCTGGTCGTCGAGCGTTGGGGGCGATTTCACGCCGTGCTCGCGCCGGGATTGAATTTCGTGGTTCCGTTCGTCGACCGCGTTGCCTACAGGCACGATTTGCGCGAAATACCCTTCGATGTTCCAAGCCAGATCTGCATCACCAAGGACAACACGCAGCTTCAGGTGGACGGCATCCTCTATTTCCAGGTCACCGACCCGAAGCTCGCGTCCTATGGCTCGAGCAACTTCATGGTCGCCATCACCCAGCTCGCGCAGACGACCTTGCGCAGCGTGATCGGCAAAATGGAGCTGGACCGGACCTTCGAGGAGCGCGACCACATCAATGGCCTGGTGGTGGCGGCGCTCGACCAGGCCGCGGCGAACTGGGGCGTGAAAGTATTGCGCTACGAGATCAAGGACCTCACGCCGCCCAAGGAGATCCTCCACGCCATGCAGGCGCAAATCACCGCCGAGCGCGAAAAGCGCGCGGTGATCGCGACCTCCGAAGGGCGGCAGCAGGAACAGATCAATCTTGCCGCAGGTGCGCGCGCCGCGGCGATCGCGCAGTCCGAGGGCGTCAAGCAGGCGGAGATCAACACCGCGCAAGGCCAGGCGGCGGCGATTCTCTCCATCGCCGAAGCGAACGCCAAGGCTATTCGCCAGGTCGCCGAAGCGATCGTGTCGCCCGGCGGCGTCAATGCCGTCAACCTCAAGGTCGCCGAGCAGTACGTGGCCGCGTTCGCCAACCTGGCCAAAACCAACAACACGCTCATCGTGCCGTCGAACCTGTCCGATCTCGCGGGGCTCGTCGCGACTGCAACGACGGTGTTCAAGGCACAGGAGAAGTAGCGCGTGCAGATCGCCGGCAGCGTAT
>DAIQRF010000232.1:0-4377 GCA_036786505.1 Casimicrobiaceae bacterium
TCTTGATCAGCCACGGGCAAGCAACCCTGTCCACCTTCACTCGTTCGCGCGTAAGCCACTTCATAGCTCGCCCGCTCTTAGAGTTGGTACGCTGCCAGGACTCAGAGCCCGGAGCCGTCGATGCGCCGCCGCCGCACTTACTCACGGATGTACGCCCGGAAAGGCCACGACACCGATGATTGCCGCCATAGCGACCAGAGCGGGCTCGGGCAGCTTCTTCACTTTCCACAGCAACCCGACAGTAACGAGTGCCATCAGCGCAGTAATCAGATCCACGACGGATCGCTCGGCGAGAACGATTACCGCACCGGTGATGGCCCCGATAGCGGCCGCGGTCACACCGTCGACGAACGCAAGCAGCGCCGGACGCTTGCCGTACTTCTTGAAGTATGGCGCAGGCAAAACGGTGAAGAGGTAACAGGGTAGGAAGGTTCCTAAAGCGGCAACCACCGCTCCAGGGAAACCCGCAATCAGGTAACCGATAAAGCCCACGGTGATGACGACCGGGCCGGGCGTAATCATGGCAACCGCCACCGCGTCAACGAACTGGCGCTCGCTCAGCCACTGATGATCGTGCACCACACCGCTGTACAAGAACGGAACAATCGCGAGGCCGCTGCCAAAGACGAAGGCTCCGGCCTTGGCGAAGAAGGCGCCGAGCTGCGCAAGCAGCGTCCAATCGAGTCCTGTCGCAACGGCGCACGTCGATGTCCCATGCGGGCCGAGCGCCATGAACCCGGGCGCAGCACTCTTTCCGAACCAGCGTTTCGGCGGTGCTCGCACCAGCCATACCAACACGCCAGCGCCCAAGAAAAGCCAAACGCTTTCCGATTGTGTCCACACCGTAATGCCCGCGGTTGCCAGGTAGATCGCCCACAACAGCTTGTCCTTGCCGATATTCTTGCTCGTGAGCTTGTATGCACTGACGGCGATGATGCCAATGACCGCGGCGCCGACACCGTAGAACGCCGCCTGCATCCAGGGCAGGCCACCGTAGTGCACGTAAGCCCATCCGATGGCTACAACCATGAGGAAGGATGGCAAAACAAACGCGACGCCGGCCACCGTTGCGCCGACGATTCGGTAATGCACGTACCCGAGATACATGGCGAGCTGCGCGGCGAGCGGTCCCGGCATGAGCTGCGCCAGGGTTAGGCCCTCCTTATAGTCTTCTTCCGCGATCCAGCGCCGCTTCTCCACGAGATCGCGATACATGTATCCGACGAGCGCAACAGGACCACCAAAGCCGATGCTCCCCAGCTTCAGGAAGTAGAGCGTAAGGTGGGGAAGTGAGTAGAGCAGGCGTTCAGTCATCGTTGCGCGCCGATTGGGACTTACGGCGATAGGCTGCCGGAAAACGCTTCACAGCCGTCCCGCAAGAGACGAATCTCGTCGTCACGGGCCGCTCGACCTCGAAGCACTCGCGCTTGCCAAGCCTGCCGTGGGGTGAGCCCCGGCGCAGATAAGCGGCAAGCGCCGGACGAGCCAGACCCGATTGAAGTGAAGAGGGTTTTGCTGCTATGTCCACGCATGCTCCCCCCGGCTAGTTACCCGGTGCTAGGAGCAGAACTTGGACGCAGTGAGCGCCTTCAGAAGCCGGGGAGTCTGCTTGCTATCCCCAGACGAGCCAGAGGTGATATTAACGCAATGGCCGGCGCGGCTCAAGAGTAGTCGGGGTGAAAGCCGCATTGCGAAAGAACAATTTCACAATGTGGCACCCACCCGGCTCAGTTGTCATCCCAATATGGATCGCAGCAGAAGATATTCCCGTAGCGTTCAAGCCTGCTGCCTTCGTATCTGTGCTGTCCGGATCGTAGGCGTTCACTCGGACTTCTGCTTTGGGTCAGACTTCACGCTGCCAAAGTTCTTAATGCCAGGTGCCAGCTTGCCGCCAACTCCTGAAGCGGCGTGGCGGCGCTGGTGAATCTGCTTGCACAAGCAAGCTTACACGGTCGTGCGCGACAAATGAAACGATGCCGCGCCGTGCAGAATCTACTTTGATTTTGAAGGGCGGGGTTTTCTGACCGGCGGCGCCGCGGCGTTAGTCTCCTCATCGACGAGCACAAAGTCGATCTTGGTTGTCTCGAGATCGACGCGCGCCACTTTGACCGTGAGGCGATCGGCGAGGCGAAAGCTCTTTCCGGTTCGCTCGCCGTTCATCGCGTGACGTATCGGATCGAAGTGGAAGTAATCGTTGCCGAGCTCGGTGACGTGCACCAGTCCGTCGACGTTGAGACCGTCGAGCGTGACGAACAACCCGAAATGCGTCACACCGCTCACCGTGCCGGCGAACACTTCGCCGATGCGGTCCTGCATGAAATAGCACTTGAGCCAGTTCTCCACGTCTCGCGTCGCGTCGTCGGCGCGGCGCTCGGTCTGCGAGCAATGCACTCCCAGCTCGGGCCACGTCGAGCCGGACGGGCGATAGCGCTCGCCGGCGAGACACGCCTTGATGCAGCGGTGAATCAACAAGTCCGGGTAGCGCCGGATCGGCGAAGTGAAATGCGTGTAGGCGTCGTAGCCCAGCCCGAAATGGCCTTCGTTGTCCGGGCTGTAAACCGCCTGCTGCAAGGAGCGCAGCAGCACCGTTTGCAACAGGTTGAAATCGGGCCGGCCCTTGATCTGGGCGAGCAGCTTGGCGTAATCGGCGGGTGCCGGGTTGTCTCCATTGTCGAGCGATAGCGCGGAGCCGGCAAGAAATTCCTTGAGCGCGGTCAATTTCTCCGGTGTCGGCCCTTCATGCACCCGATAGAGCGCGGCGTGCTTTTGCTTGAGCAGATACTCCGCCGCGCACACATTGGCCGCCAGCATGCATTCCTCGATCAGTTTATGCGCTTCGTTGCGCACCACCGGAACGATGGTCTCGATCTTGCCGTGCGGGTCGAACTTGAGCTCGAGCTCGATGGTTTCGAAGTCGAGCGCGCCGCGCTGCGCGCGCGCCGTCGCGAGCACCTTGTACAGTGCGTACACGGTTTCGAGATGCGGCAAGAGCGCCTTGGCGTTTTTTTCCCTGACCGTTGCCGGCTGCGATAGCCACTCCCAGACCTGGGTGTAGGTAAGCCTTGCGCGCGAATGCATCAGCGCCGGGTAAAAGCGGTAGCTGCGAATTTCGCCGCCGCCGGTGATCGCCATGTCGCAGACCATGCACAGCCGATCGACTTCGGGTTTCAATGAGCAAAGCTCGTCGGAGAGTTCCTGGGGCAGCATCGGAATTACGCGCCGCGGGAAGTAGACCGATGTGCCGCGCTCGCGCGCATCGGTATCGAGGGCGTCGCTGTCGCGCACGTAATGGCTGACGTCGGCGATGGCGACGATGAGGCGAAAGTCCTTGCCGACACGCTCGCAATACACCGCGTCGTCGAAGTCGCGCGCCGTCTCGCCGTCGATCGTCACCAGCGGCAGCTTGGTGAGGTCCGTGCGGTCCTTGCGATCGGCCTTTTGCACCTCGTGGGGCGTCCGCGCCGCCTGGCGCTTCGCCGCGGCCGAAAACTGGTACGGCAGATCGTGCTTGCGCAGCGCGATCTCGATTTCCATTCCCGGGTCGGTGTAGTTGCCGAGGATCTGGACAATGCGCGCCATCGCTTCGCGGTGCGCCGAGGGCTGCTCGACCAGCTCGGCGACGACGACCTGGCCGGGCTTCGCCTTGCCGCGCATGTCCGGGGGCACGAAGATGTCCTGGCTGATCCGCTTGTTCTCGGCGACCAGGTACCAGATACCTCGCTCCTCGTACACCCGGCCGACGATCTCACGGTTCGCGCGCTCGACGACGTCGACAATCGCGCCTTCGGGACGTCCGCGCTTGTCGATGCCGATCATGCGCACCGTGGCGCGGTCGCCGTGCAATGCCTTGTGCATCTCTTTGGGGCCGAGAAACACGTCCGGTCCGCCGTCGTCGGGGATCAGAAAACCGAATCCGTCCGGGTGTCCTTGAACCTTGCCGGTGACCAGATCGAGCTTGGCGACGACGCAGAGTTGTCCCTTGCGGTTGGTCATCAACTGAGCTTCGCGCGTCATCGCTGCGAGGCGGCCTTCGAAAGCGTCGCGCTCGGCGGAGCCGGCGACGCCGAGTGCAAGCGCGAGCTCGTCGGCGCGCATCGGCACGCCGCGCTCGCGCAACATATCGAGTATCTGCTCGCGGCCGGGGATGTCTACGTCTGCTTGCTGGCGTCGCGGCCGGCGTGCAACTGCGGAAGACGCAGTGGTTGATTTCTTTGACAAGGAATATGCTCTTTCGTAAAATTAATGGCTTGCTGTCGCCCAGATGGCGGAATTGGTAGACGCACTAGGTTCAGGTCCTAGCGGTGGCAACACTGTGGAGGTTCGAGTCCTCTTCTGGGCACCACGTTTCATCCTCTGCGGCATAAAATCCCCGTATCC
>DAIQRF010000233.1:0-4371 GCA_036786505.1 Casimicrobiaceae bacterium
TCGGTGATGAGGCCAACGCTCTCGCCCAGCCCCTGACCGATCAGCGCCGACGTCGGCGCCAGCATCTCCTGCATTCCGGGGCCGCCTTTCGGCCCCTCGTAGCGGATCACCATCACATCGCCCGGCTTAATGTTCCTGGCCATGATCGCATCGAGCGCGGCAGGCTCGGAGTCGAACACGCGCGCCGGGCCCGTGATCGATGGATTCTTGAGGCCCGTTATTTTGGCCACGCAACCCTCGGGCGCGAGATTCCCTTTGAGAATCGCAAGGTGGCCTTGCGGATACATCGGCCTGTCCCACGGACGGATGACCTCCTGATCTGCCCGGGGGTTTTCGTCGACGCCGTCGAGCTCCTGGCCAATCGTCCTGCCGGTGATGGTCATGCACTCGCCGTGCAGCAAGTCATGCGCGAGCAGCATCTTGAGCACTTGCGGAACGCCGCCGGCGACGTTGAAATCGACGGCCACAAAACGGCCCGACGGCTTGAGGTCGCACAGCACCGGCACGCGCTGGCGCATGCGCTCGAAGTCGTCGATGGTCCATTCGACTTCCGCTGCGGCGGCAATCGCGAGATAGTGCAGCACAGCGTTGGTCGAGCCGCCGGTCGCCATCACTACCGCGATCGCGTTTTCAATCGATTTGCGGGTGATGATGTCGCGCGGCTTCAGATCGATCTTGATGGCGTTGACCAGCGTTCGCGCCGACGCGGCGGCGGAGTCGGCTTTCTCGGGATCGGGCGAAGCTAGTTGCGAGCTGCCGAGCAGGCTCATGCCGAGCGCCTCGAACGATGAGGACATGGTATTGGCGGTGTACTGACCTCCGCATGCGCCGACCGTCGGGCACGCATTCTTTTCGATGCCGTCGAAATCTTCCTTCGACATCTTGCCGGCCGCGAATGCGCCGACCGCCTCGAACGGGCTCACGATGGTGAGCGTCTGCCCTTTCCACGTTCCCGGCTTGATCGTCCCTGCGTAGACGAAGATTCCTGGAACATTCATGCGCGCCAGCGCCATCATCGCGCCGGGCATGTTCTTGTCGCAACCGCCGACGCAAAGCACGCCGTCCATGCACTGCCCCATCACCGCGACTTCGATCGCGTCGGCGATCACTTCTCGCGACACCAGCGAATACTTCATTCCCTCGGTACCCATGCCGATGCCGTCAGTGACCGTCGGGAAACCGAAAACCTGCGGCTTCGCGTCCGCGGATTTCAGCGCAGCCATCGCGCGATCGACCAGGGGTTGGATGCCGGCGTTGCATGGATTCATGGTGCTATGACCGTTGGCGACACCGACGATCGGCTTGTCGAAGTCGCCGTCGTCGAAGCCGACCGCGCGCAGCATGGCGCGGTTCGGCGACCGGGCAAAGCCCTGGGTGATGGTGCGGCTGCGGCGGTTGTTCGGCACTGGGTTCACCTCTCTCGTATAATCGTGGCGTTTACAAATTCTAACAAAGCGGGCAGCGATAGATCTTGCCGAAGTGCGCTGCGCCACGGCCCCAATGTTCGTTCATCCTCAGTTTGATCCCGTCGCCGTTCAATTGGGCCCGCTTGCGGTGCGCTGGTATGGGCTCATGTACTTGCTCGGCTTCGTGCTGTTCGTGATCCTCGGCAAATTTCGCGCGCGCCAGAACCTGCTGACGGGTTGGCATCCGCGCGACGTCGACGACATGCTTTTCTATGGCGTGTTCGGGGTGATTCTCGGCGGCCGGCTCGGCTATGTGCTGTTCTACAAGCCGTTCTATTATCTCGCGCACCCCGCCGAAGTGCTCGCGATCTGGCAGGGGGGAATGAGTTTCCACGGAGGTTTGCTCGGCGTACTGATCGCGCTCTGGCTGTTTGCCCGCAATCGAAACAAGCGATGGCTCGAGGTCACGGATTTCGTTGCGCCCCTGATTCCGCTGGGCCTTGCGGCAGGTCGGCTCGGCAACTTCATCAACGGTGAGCTCTGGGGGCGCGTGACCAGCGCCGCTGCGCCCTGGGCGGTCTATTTTCCGCAGGCCGCCGCCGAAGACAAAGCCTGGATCACCGCTTTTCCGAAGGAAGCGTCGATGCGAGGGCTGGCCGCGATTTACGAGCGGGTCGGAATGCTTCCGCGGCATCCATCGCAACTCTACGAATCGGCGTTGGAGGGCCTCGTGCTGTTCGCGCTGCTCTGGCTTTATGCGCGCCATCGGCGGCCGCTCGGTGCTGTTTCCGGTCTGTTCCTGATCGGTTACGGAAGCTTTCGTTTTCTGATCGAGTACGCGCGCGAGCCGGACAGCTTTCTAGGCGTGCTTGCGATGGGCATGTCCATGGGGCAGTGGCTGTCGCTGCCGATGATCGTCACCGGGGTGCTGATGATGCTCTGGGCGTATCGGCGTGCGGGTAAAGCTCAGCCGACCATTTTCGGCGCTTGAATGGGCTTTCAATCCACGCGGCGGTAATCACCGTCGAGCGCATCGCCGCGCCTGATGCCGAATCCGGCACCCGCAGTTTGGGGTGCGAAAGGTCTGCCGACGTTGATCGGCAGCAATAGCAGCAGGAGCGCAATAACGTCGGAGAGAACGCCCGGAAGAATCAAAAACAGCGCCGCCAGGACCTTGCGGCCGCTGTCGAAGAGTCCCCGCATCAACGGTCGATCGCCGCGAAGCGCTGCCAGCGTCCTGGCCCTGAACCCAAGCCGTTCGTGGCGCAACAATAGCAGTCCGGCCGCGGCCGATGCGAGCATCCACGCCAACGCGGGTACGCCGGTCAACCGCGCAAAGCGCAGCGTTGTCAGCACGTCGATGACCGGGAAAGCCAGTACAATCAATAGCACGAGAAAACGCATGGTGACTCCTTGCCACAGCGCACGACACAGTCAGCATTGCTGGTCCTGACGACGCTGCCCGAGCGGGCGGCGGCGGAGGCGTTGGCGAGAGAGCTTCTCGCCGCGCGCCTGGCCGCATGCGTCCACGTGGGTGCGCCGGTGCGTTCACTCTATCACTGGCGCGGTCAAATCGAAACGGCCGACGAAACACCGTTGGCGATCAAGACCCGCGCCGAGCTCTATCCGAAGGTGCAAGCGGCCATTCTTGCGAGCCACCCCTACGAACTTCCCGAAATCGTTGCTGTCCCCATCTCCGATGCCCTACCCCGATACCTCGACTGGATCGTCACGGAGACTGTTGCCAATGCGGACTAAGTGGCGCTGGCCCATCGTGCATGCCCTGGGCGTGATTGCTTTTGCGCTGGTGGCCGAAGCGTCGGCTCAGGTGGATCCGATGGCACCGGGAAAGGCATTCCGCTTCAGCGCACGGGCGCTCGACCCGCACACCGTCGAGGCGCGATTCAACATCGCCGACGGGTACTACCTGTATCGCGACAAGCTTCACTTTGTGGTCGAGCCGGCAGCATCGGGGCTCGCTCCCCCGTTGCTCCCGAACGGCAAGGTCAAGGAAGATCAGTTTTTTGGCCGCGTCGAGACCTACCGCGGCAATCTGATCGTCACTCTCCAACTTAAGGGGACAGCGCCCTGGCAAGAGGTCGTGGTTCAGGCCGAATCGCAAGGCTGCGCGGATCTGGGAATATGCTATCCGCCGAATATCCAGCGCGTTACCGTGGCCCTCCCCGCCGCCGGCAGCACGCCCACTCCGCTCGATGAAGCCCCAAGGAAACAATGGTTCAAGTGAAGTGTGTGCGTTCACTCTTTAGCCTGGATTAGGGTTGAGAAGCGGCAGACGCTGGATATGGATAGGAGCGGCCGCAGTCCTTGCGCTGGCCGGCGGCGTGTCGCTCGCGGTCTGGAACCAGCCGCCGCGCGACGCAACCGCGCTCTTGTCGCTGTCGCTGCCGGACACCTCTGGACAACAGCAATCGCTCGCCCAGTGGCGAGGCAAGGTCGTGGTGGTCAATTTCTGGGCGACCTGGTGCGCGCCCTGTCGCGAAGAAATGCCGGAGTTTGTGCGCGCCCAGCGCGAGTTCGGCCCGAGGGGTTTGCAGTTTGTCGGTATTGCCGTCGACCAGCCGGACAAGGTCGAGCAGTTTGCCAAAGAGCTTGACCTCAATTACCCTGCCCTGATCGGCGGCTACGGCGCCGTCGAGCTTTCGAAAACACTTGGCAATCAACTCAGCGCACTGCCATTTACGATCGTGATCGATCGCAACGGCACCGTTGCGCGGACCCAGCTAGGCCCCTTCAAGCCGGACAAACTTCGCTCAACGATAGATAGTTTGCTCTAAGTCCCGGTAACCCGCCGGATCCGGCCCCTTAGTTTCCGCGCTGATTGACCCGCATTGCCGCGATATTTCGGCGCAATAACTCAGAATCGTCACCTGTCGCTATGCACCTCGCATATCGTCGCCCAACGGTAGACAATTCCCGGCAAAAGCCGGAAAATAGCGTCATTGCC
>DAIQRF010000234.1:0-4360 GCA_036786505.1 Casimicrobiaceae bacterium
ACAAGCATCGAACCGCGCCGCGGCTCACTTGCCCGCGCTCGATGTTCCGGAAGGAAGGCGATCGCTGCGAAATCTGGCGCCCGGCCAAAAAGGCCTTGAGGGCGGACGATGAGCACGCACGCCATGATCAGAAACTCGGCGACCAGCGTGAGCTTCGGGAACGCAACCATCACCCCGCCAACGTCAACCGTGCCCAGTGCGATGCACAGCGCCTTGGCAAGACCAATCAGCAACGCCGCGACAAACGCGCCCGGAATCGATCCCAGGCCGCCGATGACCGTCACCACAAAGGCATCGGCGATGATTGACAGATCCATGCCGAGGCTCGCCGGCTCGCGTGGGAGTTGCAGCGCGCCGGCGAATCCGGCCAGGCCCGCGCCAAGCGCGAACACGCTGGTGAACAGAACACGCTCGTTGATCCCGAGCGCGGCGCTCATCACCCGGTTTTCCGTCGCCGCGCGCACCAGCACGCCGAAGCGGGTATGCGCCAGCAGCCACCAGAGTCCGAGCAAGACCAGCGGTCCCACCGCAATGAGAAGAAGGTCGTAGGCAGGAACCGCGCTGGTCAAAATCTGCACGGTTCCGGACAGGCCGGGGGCGCGCGGGCCGAGCAGGTCTTCGGCACCCCATGCGGCCAGCGTTGCGTCCTGCACGACAAGCACGATGCCGAAGGTCGCCAGCAACTGCAGCAACTCCGGCGTTCCATAGAGCCGGCGCAACAATACCGACTCCAGCAGCGCGCCGAGCGCGGCAACGAGCAGCGTGGCGAGCGCCACCGCGCCCCAGTAGCCCAGCGGCGTGGTGCCAAAACGCGCGATCAGGCTGTATGCGCCGTACGCGCCGAGCATCATCAGCGAGCCGTGGGCGAAGTTGACGATGCGGGTGACGCCGAAGATCAGCGACAGACCCGCCGACACCAGGAACAGCGACGACGCGCCGGCGAGACCGTTGAGAAGCTGGACCAGCAGTGTCGAGGGTGTCACCCGCGAATTATGGCAGCAGCGCGATTGTTCGAGAGCGTTGCACCGTTCCGTGCATCGCTTGAAACCTGCGCGATCAGTTGGCGGGCCGGTGCGCGCGCACCCAATCGTCGGTGGGAAGATAGCTTGCGCCGTCGGCGTACCGCCAGTCGACCATCACGCCCTTGCCGTCCTTGACTGCGATTCGCCCGACGTAGGCGCCCATGGTCGATTGGTGATCCAGCGCTCGATAGGTGATCTTGCCGAAAGGGGTGTCGACGTTGAGGCCCTCCATCGCAGCGACCAGCTTCGTGGTGTCGGTAGCACGCGCTTTGCGGATGGCGGCCGCCGCGCTCATCACCACGCTGTAACCGACCACCGAGCCCTGGCGTGGGTAATCCTTGTACTTGGCCTGGTACGCGTCCAGAAATCGCTTGTGCGCCGGCGTCGAGATCGCCGACCAAGGGTAACCGGTCACATACCATCCCGAGGGCGCTTCCTCTTTCAGCGGATCGAGATATTCGGGCTCGCCACCGAGCAGATTGAACACCGGGCGGCCTTTGAACAGGCCGCGCAGCTCCCCCTCGCGAACGAATTTGGAGAGATCGCCGGCAAACAGCGACGAGAAAATCGCCTCGGGCTTGCTGTCGATCATGGCCTGCACGACCGGTCCGGCGTCGATCTTGCCGAGCGGAACCGCGATCTCGACAAATTCGATTCCGGTGCTGCCGGCGGCCTGGCGGGCGATCATCTGCTGCTTGAACGCCGCGGTGGCCGACTTGCCGTATTCGTAATCCGGATAGACGATCGCCCAGCGCCGCTTGTGCAAGGCGGACGCGATCGGGACCAGCATGGCCGTCTGCATGTAGGTCGACGGCCGCAACCGGAACGTAAACCGGTTGCCGTTTTCCCAGACGATCTTGTCGGTGAGCGGCTCGGAGGCGAGGAACAACACTTTGCGTTGCCGGGCGAGGTCGGCCACGGCGAGGCCCACCGCCGAGGAGAACGTCCCCATCAGCAGGTCGACTTTTTCGCGGGTGATGAGCTCCTCCGCCACTCGCACCGCATCGCCGGGGTTGCCGGTATCGTCGCGGATGACAAGTTGCAGCGGTCGACCGAGGAGCCCGCCCGACGCGTTGATTTCCTCGACCGCGAGCTCCATGCCCTTCTTGTACGGCTCGAGGAACGCCGGGAACGTCTTGTAGCTGTTGAGCTCGCCGAGTTTGATCGGCTGCCCCGAAGCAATCCCCGCGGCCAGCAGCACCCCACCGAGGGTCCCGCCCAGTCGTGCGCAATACCGTTTCATGCGTGCTCCCGAGATTTGACAACGCGCCCGGCACATAGTCTAGAGCATTGCCTGCGGACCACATACCACCTCCGTGCGCGGAGATGGCGGGTGAGCGGTGGCGTGTCAGTGCTTAGCGCTGATTCGCGGTCGCCGGATCTATCCTTATGCATTGAGAGGAGGCCGTGAACCGCTTCCCGCAGGTAAAATCCAAGGTTGTCTGTTGCTGTACATCCCTGGACGCCCAGATGCTCGAGCCCGGTTTCGGACTGACCTTCCACGACCTCTACTCCTGCGCCGGCCTGCGCCGCGCCGATACCACGTTTGGTGCGTGGATCGAGCATGCCGACGCGGCCCTTGCTGCTCGTCTGGCGGCAGGTCGCGTCGATCCCGAGGCGCTGACGCGGCTGCAGGAGTCGGAGCTGCTGATTGCGCTCGCGCCGCATCTCGAGGATTGGCTCGCCCGGCTGTTTGGGATCGAGCGCGAAGTGGCCATGCTCCAGGCCGCGCAGCACGAGCTCGCTCCCTTGTTCGCCTGCAAGCGTCAAGTCGTGCAGCGCAAGGCGATGAACAAGTACAAGGCGGACCAGGCGGCGAGCTTCGACGGCGAGGCGTTGCGCGCGGAGCTGGAGCGGAAAATTGGCGAGCGTCTGACCAGCCAGCGCGGCGAGCTGGCGTTCGCGCAGCGGGTCGGCGAGTGGGGCAGCGCGGAGGTGGGTGAAGAAGCCACGCACGCGGACGACATCGATCTCGCGCTGCGTTACGCGGCGTGGGCAGTGCATACGCCGGAAGGCAAGGCGCTGCACAAGGCCGGCGTGCTGTTCAAGGCGCCGCGCAAGCTCGACACCATGCGGCTTATTCCCGTCGAGCGCGAGACGCGCGACGGCGTCGACCGACTCCGCTTAAGCGAGGGTCACGTTCGGCGGCGCGAAGGCTTCGCGCTGACCGACGCGGGTACCGATCTCGTTGGCGCACTCGATCAGGCGCACTATTGCATCTGGTGTCACGAGCAGCAAAAGGACTCGTGCTCCTCGGGCCTGCATGAGAAAAGGCCCAGCGATGGTTCCGATCCCCCGTTCAAGAAGTCCCCTTTCGGCGTAACGCTGGCCGGCTGCCCGCTCGAAGAAAAAATCTCGGAGTTTCACAAGCTCCGCGCCGAAGGCTGGGCGATCGGCGCGCTGGCAATAATCTGCGTCGACAACCCGATGGTCGCCGCCACCGGTCATCGCATTTGCAACGATTGCATGAAGTCGTGCATCTACCAGAAGCAGGAACCGGTCGATATCCCGCAGTCGGAGACACGCACCCTCAAGGACGTGCTGGCGCTGCCGTGGGGATTCGAGCTCTACAGCCTGCTGACGCGGTGGAATCCGCTCAATCTCCGGCGTCCGATACCGGCTGAGCCGACGGGCAAGCGGGTGCTGGTGGTCGGCATGGGCCCCGCCGGATTTACGCTCGCGCATCATCTTCTCAACGATGGACACGCCGTGATCGGCATCGATGGCCTGAAAATCGAGCCGCTGCCGCCCGCGCTGTCCGGGAGAACCGCGTTGGGCGAGCGCGTACCGTTTGACGCTATCCGCGATATCGCCACGCTCGACGAGCCGCTCGAAGCGCGCGTCATGGCCGGCTTCGGCGGCGTCGCCGAGTATGGGATTACGGTGCGCTGGGACAAGAACTTCCTGAAAGTCATTCGACTGCTGCTCGAGCGCCGTGAGCGCTTTGCGCTGTTTGGCGGCGTGCGCTTCGGCGGCACGATCGACGCCGAGGGTGCCTTCGCGCTCGGATTCGACCACATTGCGCTGGCGGCCGGCGCCGGGCGGCCGACCGTGCTCGACCTTCCGAACGGGCTCGCCAATGGCGTTCGCGCCGCGTCGGACTTCCTGATGGCGTTGCAGCTCACCGGCGCGGCGCGCGTGGATTCGGTGGCCAATATGCAGATCCGGCTGCCGATCGTGGTCATCGGCGGCGGCTTGACCGCGATCGACACGGCGACCGAATCGCTTGCCTACTACCCGGTGCAGATCGAGAAGTTTCTCGCCCGCTACGAGGAGCTCGTCGCCGAGCTCGCGGCGCAGGCGCTTGAATCCGCGTGGACGGCCGCCGAAGCCGACAT
>DAIQRF010000235.1:0-4360 GCA_036786505.1 Casimicrobiaceae bacterium
TTCGCAAATGTGTTCGTCTTCTCGTTGTCCGACTAACGGATGTGCTGCGAGAATGCCGATGGCGCTGCTTATGTCCCCAAACGACTGGGCTGCGCTTCATCTCAATAAGATGTGCGCCACGTGCGGATCAATAGTCCGCCGCTCTCTGGTTTCTATGTTCTTGATTGATGCGGAGTCAGCGCGACCTTCCGCCCAGAATCGTTTGCGATATTACCGAGAATATTACCGAAGTCCGCCGGCCTCGAAGGGCTAACCCATTGAATTTTAGCTCTCCGACCAGGGCTCGAACCTGGGCGCTCGCGATTGCCAAGCACTGCTGGGACACGCGCGCAGGGGCATCACTCGTCAGTACATGGCGCCCGAAGTCGCGCGCTTGATGCAGGCGGCGGAGTCAGTATTGAGCACCGAGCGGCAGGGCACGATACCGCTGACGATTATTCGCCGCAAGGTTGCATGAGAGGTCTGTGCTTTCGGAAGTGGCACAAAAGTGGCACAACCGAAAAATGGCCGGAGAAGCCCGTTCGATAACTCTCTAAACTGCCAAGAAATTTTGGCACGCCCGACAGGACTCGAACCTGTTACCCCCGGCTTAGAAGGCCGGTGCTCTATCCAAATGAGCTACGGGCGCCCGGGCCACGCACTGCCTATCATCGAGCCAATCCGGTCGGTGGTCGGGGTGGAGAGATTTGAACTCCCGACATCTTGCTCCCAAAGCAAGCGCGCTACCAGACTGCGCTACACCCCGAAGGACTTGAATTATCGCGTGTAATCGATCACCCGGTCAAACCGCTCCGCGCGCGACCTTGAGTGTCTCGATGTCTGTTTACCGGGCGAACTTTCGGATGACGCCCAGCGCCTCCGCGATCGCGCGCTCCCCGTCGCCGGACTTCACCGCGCGTTGCACGCATCCATGGAGGTGGTGCTCGAGCAGTTGCAGCGCCAGCGCGTCGAGCGCCGATTGCACGGCGCTGACCTGGGTCAGAATGTCGATGCAATAGCGATCCTCCTCGATCATCTTGCCGATGCCGCGAACCTGCCCTTCGATGCGGCTGACGCGCTTCGACAGCGCCGCGTGGTCGCGGCGCTTGACGAGTGGATGCCGCGGACGCGTCGGTGCCGGCGTCCCGGCGCGCTTGGTTCGCTTACCGGATTCCTTACTCGACGAGGTCATATCCGGCGTCTGCGACTGCGGCCCTGAATGCGGCGAGGTTGGTGCGCGCCGGGTCGAATGCCACCTCGGCGCCGCCGGGATCGAGCGTGACCGCCGCCCGCTCCACGCCAGGTATCGCCTGCAGCACGCGGGTCACGCTGGCGGCGCAGCCGCCGCAGGTCATGCCATGCACTTTGAAGGTAATGGTTTCCACGAGACGCTCCTGTTGGGCAACTTCAGTTCCGGGGCCGCCAGCGCTTCAGCAGCAGTGCATTGCCGACGACGGAGACCGAGCTTGCCGCCATGGCCGCGCCAGCAATGACCGGGCTCAGCAGTCCGGCCGCCGCGAGCGGAATGCCGAGTACGTTATAGGCAAAGGCAAAGAACAGGTTCTGGCGAATCTTGGAAAGCGTCGCCCGCGAAAGCTCGATCGCGTCGGCGACCGCGTTGAGGTCACTGCGCACCAGCGTAATGTCGGATGCCTCGACGGCAATGTCCGCTCCGGCACCGATGGCAAAACTGACGTCCGCGGCCGCCAGCGCGGGGGCATCGTTGACGCCATCGCCAACCATGCCGGTGACGATGCCGTCGAGCTGGAACGCGCGCACGGCATCGACCTTGTCCGCGGGCATGGCCCCGGCACGCACGTCCTCGATGCCCACGGCCGCGGCAACCTTGTGCGCCGTCTCCGGGTTATCGCCGGTCATCATCACGACGTCGATGTGCGCTGCCTTGAGCCGTGCAATCGCTCCCGCGGACGTTGGCCGGATGCGATCGGCCAACGCGATCAGTCCGAGCACGCTGTCACCGACCGCGACCGCAACCACGGTCTTGCCGACCCGCTGGAGCGACGCCGCGGGCTCGGCCGGCAGCGTCACCGCATGGTCCGCCAGAAAACTCAGTGAACCGATCATCGCCTCGCCGGACTCGGCGCCGACCCGCCCGCGCGCGCCCTTGCCGGCGACCGAAACGAAATCGCTGACGGTGAGCGGCGCGATATCGCGAGCCGCCGCAACGATGGCTTGTGCCAGCGGGTGTACCGAGCCTTGTTCCAACGCCGCGGCGACGCCTAGCAGGCGCTCGCGTGTCGCACCGTTCAACGGCAGCACGTCGGTCACTTCCGGTCTGCCTTCCGTCAGCGTTCCGGTCTTGTCGACAATCAGCGCACCGAGCCGGCCAGCGTTCTCGAGTGCGGTCGCATTGCGAATGAGCACGCCCGACTGCGCGCCTCGACCGGTACCGACCATGATCGCCGTCGGCGTGGCGAGGCCAAGCGCGCAGGGACAGGCGATGACCAGCACCGCCACTGCGTTGATCAATCCCTCCGCCGCCGCCCCGCTCAACCACCATCCAAGGGCGAAGGTCAGCAACGCGATGGCAAGCACGACCGGTACGAACACGCCCGAGACTCTGTCGGCAAGCCGCTGAATCGGCGCTTTGGAGCTTTGCGCTTCAGCCACCAGACGGATAATGCCGGCAAGCATGGTCGTGCTGCCGATCGCTGTCGCCGAGCAGGAAAGCATTCCATCCTGATTGACCGTGCCCGCGAAAATCCGGTCGCCGGCGGCTTTCGCAATAGCGCGACTCTCTCCCGTCAGCATGCTCTCGTCGACCGCGGCGCTGCCGTCTTTCACCACGCCGTCTACTGGAACGCTCTCACCCGCACGCACGAGGTAGCGATCGCCGATCACCACCTCGGCCAGCGGAACATCAATCGTCAGCCCGCCACGCTCGACATGCGCAATGTTGGGCTGCAGCGTCAGCAATTTGTTAAGCGCCGCCGACGTGCCTGCCCGGGCGCGCGCTTCCAGCAGTTTGCCGAGCAGCACCAGGGTGATCACCGCCGCGCCGGCCTCGAAATAGACGTGCTGTCCGTGCCAACCCAGCAATGTGACCACGCTGCTGAAGATCCAGGCCATGGTCGTCCCCAGGACGATCAGCACGTCCATGTTGGCGCCGCCGCCACGCAGCGAGTGCCAGGCTCCGAGATAAAAGCGGCGGCCCACCCAAAGCTGGACCGGCGTGGCGAGCGCGAACTGAAGCCAGCGCGGCAACACCTCGGTGTGCACGCCGCGGCCAAGCCAATCGCCCGCGGCCAGCATCGGCAGCATCTGCGCGAGCAGCGGCAGCGTAAACACCGCGGCAATGACAAAATCGCGCTTGAGCTCGCCGTATGCGGAGGCCTTGCGTACCTTGTCTTCGTCTCTCTCGCGCTCGGTGTTGCGCCGAACGAAGGCGTGATAGCCGGCGCGGTCGACCGCAGCGAGAAGCACGTCGGCGTTGGCGACCGAGGGATCAAATCGCGCCGCCGCGGTTTCGGTCGCGAAGCTCACCGTGGCCGTGACCCCCGGAAGCCGATTGAGCGATTTCTCGATGCGGGCCGCGCACGCGGCGCAAGTCATCCCCTCGATGCCAAGGTCGAGCCGGCGGTCGGCGCCCAACCCAGGTCCGGCAATGGCAGTGGTATCCACGGTCCCCAGCTTATACCCTCATGGGGTATATGTCAAAGACCGCGGCGCGACATCCTTCAGAATCGAATTTTGCCGGTCAGCATGTCCTTGAACATCACCCAGTCGCCGATGAAACTGTAGATCGGGTAGGTAAATGTCGCCGGCCGGTTATGCTCGAAAAAGTAGTGTCCGATCCAGGCGAAGCCGTAACCCGCGACCAGCGCGCCGGCGAGCCACCAGGCGTTGCGAGTAAAAAGCGCGGTGGCCAGACAGCCAACGACCATCGTCGTGCCGAAGAAATGCATGCGACGACAGGTCGGATTCGCGTGCTCGGAAAGATAAAAAGGGTAGAACTCTCGAAACGACTCGTAGCGCTGGCTCATGCGTGCCTTTCCCAAACGTCAAACGGCGGCCAAGAAAACGTCGGCAGTTGTGGCCTTCGATGAAGATTAACCCACGGCGTTACGCATCATCATCGGTCACGTACCATGACGCCGCGAAGAAAGCCGGCACGTTCGACCGGCGCGATTTACGATTCTCGCTTGAGCTGCGGAAACAGGATGACGTCACGTATCGAGGGACTGTCGGTCAACAACATCACGACGCGATCGATCCCTATCCCCTCGCCCGCGGTCGGGGGCAAACCGTATTCGAGCGCACGGATGTAGTCCGCGTCGTAGTGCATTGCCTCGGCGTCGCCTTCGTCCTTCGCCTTCGCCTGCTCGGTGAAGCGCGCGGCTTGGTCCTCGGGGTCGTTGAG
>DAIQRF010000236.1:0-4355 GCA_036786505.1 Casimicrobiaceae bacterium
AGGTCGAGCAGCGAGCGGGAGAGGGCGCGGGCGTCGCTGCCGCTCATCAATCGCTCCAACCTTTGTCGTCCCACGGCAAGCGGATGGTGGCGCTCGCGACGGCGGCGATGCCTTCCTCGCGGCCGGTAAATCCGAGCCGTTCGCTGGTGGTCGCTTTCACGGCGACGCGTGAGGGACCAAGACCGGTGATTTCGGCGATGCGCGCGCGCATGGCGTCACGATAGGGTCCGACTTTCGGGCGCTCGCAAATCAGGGTGACGTCGAGATGGGCGATGCGTCCGCCGCGCGCGGTGACGCGATCGACCGCGTATTTCAAAAAGCGGTCCGACGCGGCACCCTTCCATTGCGGATCGCTCGGCGGGAAATGCGAACCGATGTCGCCGTCGGCCAGCGCGCCGAGGATCGCGTCGACCAGCGCATGAAGGCCGACATCACCGTCGGAATGCGCCAGAAAGCCGCGGCTGTGCGGCACGCGAACGCCACAGATCATCAGGTGGTCGCCGTCGCCGAAGGCGTGGACATCATAGCCGCTCCCGGTTCTGACATCGCCCAGCGCGGCGCCAAGGCGGGCTTCTTCGCGGGCAAAATCTTCCGGTGTGGTCAGCTTCATGTTCGCAGGATCGCCTTCGAAGGTTGCCACCGTCAATCCCGCCCACTCGGCAAGTGCTGCGTCATCGGTGAAGTCGCTGAGGCCATCGGCCGCCGCGCGGCGATGGGCTTCGAGGATCACGTCGAACCGGAACGCCTGCGGCGTTTGTGCAATTCGTAACCGCGAACGCTCCGGCGTTGCTTCGACATTTCCGGCGCCGTCGATCAGCTTGACGGTGTCGGTGAGGGGTATCGCGGGAACGGCCGCGCCGGTGACGGACGCGGCATCGATCGCACGCGAAATCAGCGCCGCCGTGACGAATGGCCGCGCTGCGTCGTGGATCAGAACGATGTCCGGCTTTTGATCGGCAAGCGCTTCCAGTCCGGCACGCACCGAGGCCTGGCGGGTGGCCCCGCCATTGGCTGGAGGCGCGTGGCGTAACGCACTGACAGCCGCGTTGAACATTGCCATGTCATCGGGATTCAAGACCGGCTGTACGGCAAAGACCTGCGGATGACGGCAAAACGGTTCCATGGCCCGGTAAATCACGGTCTGGCCGCCGATCGAACGGTACTGCTTCGGACCTCCCGAACCGGCACGAAGCCCGCGTCCGGCTGCGACGAGGATGGCTGCGGTCCGCTCTGTTTTGGGCATTGGGCTCAATAATTGGTGATTCTGGGTTGCTGAGGGGAGCACAAGGCTCGCTGACGCACTGCCCATATCATGCAGACGCTCGAAAACAGAACAATTCCCGATAGCTGTGGGAAAGGCATATTTTGCTGCAGTGCACTTGCAAGATCGCGAGAATTGTCTAAAGTGTAGGCATGACGCTTGACTGCACAAGATTTGTGCTCAAAATGAGTCTCGGTGGTCGCGATGAAGCGCCTGCCAGAAAAACGAGAATTCCGTGACCATTCCGGCGGCCTCATGCCTTAAGCCATTGAAAATAGGTGATATTGAGGTCACCAATCGGGTCCTGCTCGCGCCGATGTCGGGGATTACCGACGCGCCGTTTCGGAGATTGGCCGCGGCTATGGGCGCCGGACTCGTGGTCTCGGAAATGACCGCCAGCAGCGATCTTGTCAACGGTCGCCCGATGTCGCGGTTGCGATGCGAGGCGACCGGAATAGGCCCGCATGTCGTTCAACTCGCGGGCTGCGAAGTCGGTTGGATGGCGGAAGGCGCGCGCATTGCGGAGGCCGCTGGCGCCGACATTATCGATATCAACATGGGCTGTCCGGCGCGTCATGTGACGGGCGGCCAGTCTGGTTCGGCATTGATGCGAGATCTCGATCACGCGCTGATCTTGATCGAGGCAACGGTTACCGCCGTAAAGGTCCCGGTGACGCTGAAGATGCGGCTCGGTTGGGATGATCGCTGCCTCAACGCGCCGGAATTGGCGCGCCGCGCCGAGGCCGCAGGCGTGCAGCTGATCTCGGTGCATGGCCGCACCCGTTGCCAGTTCTACAAGGGCGAAGCCGATTGGAGCGCGGTTCGCGCCGTCAAGGATGCGATCGGCATTCCGCTCGTCGTCAACGGCGACATCACATCGTTTGAGAAGGCGCTGACCGCGCTCGAAATGTCTGGTGCCGACGCTGTCATGGTCGGCCGCGGCGCGCAGGGCCAGCCGTGGTTGCCCGGCCAGATCGGGCGCCGCCTCGAATCCGGTATCGCCGAATCCGCGCCCTCGCTGGCAGAGCAACTCGACCATCTCCGCACACTCTATGATGACGTTTGCGCGCATTATGGACTGCGCATCGGGCTTCGCCATGCGCGCAAGCATCTCGGCTGGGCGCTGGAAATTGCCGCCCAATGCAGCCGCGCGCCGGCGGCGACGCTTAAAGCATGGCGACAGAAGGTTCTGACATCCGACGATCCGCACCGTGTGCATCGCTCTCTTCAGGATGCATTCGACGATTTTGCATGGAGCGCCGCCGCATGACTTTAGCTGCAGAAAATCGCCGGCCGACGCCGTCCGATAGCGAGGCGATCCTGAACGCATTGCCCAATCCGGTGCTGCTGGTCGCGCCGGACGGCAAGATCGTCGATGCCAATATGGCCGCGGAATCGTTTTTCGAGATTTCGACTCAGTTTCTGCAGCGTCAGTCGCTCAAGGAACTTGTCCCGTTCGGCAGCCCGTTGCTGGCCCTGATCGACCAGGTGCGCAGCAGCGGTTCGCCGGTCAACGAATACAAGGTTGATCTGGGCACGCCGCGGATCGGCGGCGATCGCCAGGTGGACCTGCATGTCGCGCCACTGACAGAACGTCCCGGGCATATCGTTGTGATGCTGCAGGAGCGCACCATCGCGGACAAGATGGACCGCCAATTGACGCATCGAAGTGCGGCCCGGTCGGTGATTGCGCTGGCCGCCATGCTGGCGCATGAAATCAAGAACCCGCTGTCCGGCATCCGCGGCGCGGCGCAACTGCTCGAGCAGGCCGCCTCATCGGAAGATCGCATGCTGACGCGGTTGATCTGCGACGAGGCAGACCGCATCGTTACGCTGGTCGACCGCATGGAAGTGTTCGGCGACGATCGGCCGGTGGCGCGCGGCGCCGTCAACATTCATTCAGTGCTCGATCACGTCAAGCGACTGGCGCAATCGGGGTTTGCGCGTAACATCCGCTTCGTCGAAGACTACGATCCGTCCTTGCCACCGGTGCTCGCCAACCAGGACCAGTTGATCCAGGTATTTCTGAATCTGGTCAAGAATGCCGCCGAAGCCGTGGTCGATCTCGGCAATGATGCTGAAATTCAACTCACGACCGCGTTCCGTCCCGGCGTTCGCTTGTCGGTGCCGGGAAAGAAATCGCGCGTGTCATTGCCGCTCGAATTCTGCGTCAAGGACAACGGCCCCGGCGTGCCGGAAGACCTGCTCCCGAACCTGTTCGATCCGTTCGTCACGACCAAGCAGACCGGCAGCGGGCTGGGTCTTGCGCTGGTGGCCAAAATCGTCGGCGATCACGGCGGTATTATCGAATGCGAATCCCAGCCGCGGAAGACCATTTTCCGCGTGCTGCTGCCGATGTTCAGCACTGCCAAACACTTAGATCAAAGCAATCGCGACGACGTTTCGGGTACGTCGGCGCATGCCTCACAGAACACGAGATGAGGAATAGCGATGCCCGCAGGTAGCATACTTGTCGCCGACGATGACACGGCCATTCGTACGGTCCTAAATCAGGCTCTCTCGCGTGCCGGATATGAGGTACGGCTGACCGGGAACGCGGCGACGTTGTGGCGTTGGGTGAGCCAGGGCGAGGGCGATCTGGTCATCACCGACGTGGTGATGCCCGACGAGAACGCATTCGATCTGCTGCCGCGGATCAAAAAGATGCGACCGAATCTGCCTGTCATCGTCATGAGCGCGCAGAACACTTTCATGACAGCGATCCGTGCGTCGGAGCGCGGCGCCTACGAGTATCTGCCAAAGCCGTTCGACCTGAAGGAGCTGATCGCCATCGTCGGCCGCGCGCTGGCGGAGCCGAAGGAGCGGGCGGCCAATCACGCCGACGAAGCCGAGTTCGATTCGATCCCGCTGGTCGGCCGCTCGCCCGCGATGCAGGAAATCTACCGGGTGCTGGCGCGCCTGATGCAGACCGACCTCACGGTCATGATCTCCGGCGAGTCCGGCACGGGCAAGGAGCTTGTCGCGCGGGCGTTGCATGATTATGGCAAGCGGCGCAGCGGTCCGTTCGTCGCGAGCATGGCGGGGACGGAGCGGATGTTGCGCAGGCGCGCCTCGGCGCGATGCGGCCCATGGC
>DAIQRF010000237.1:0-4281 GCA_036786505.1 Casimicrobiaceae bacterium
CATCGTACCCAAGGCAAGCTTCGTCGAGGACCAGTCGGACCCGTCGAAAAACCACTATGTCTTTGCGTACACGATCACGGTCACCAACTCCGGCACGGTTCCCGCGCAACTCATCAGCCGGCATTGGGTCATCACTGACGCCAACAACAAGGTCATCGAGCTCAAGGGCTTGGGCGTCGTCGGACAACAGCCCCTGCTCAAGCCCGGCGAAAGCTTCGAATACACCAGCGGCACGCATCTGGAGACGGCTGTCGGGACCATGCGCGGCGCCTATCAAATGGTGGCCGAGGACGGAAAGCACTTCGACGCGCCGATTCCGCCGTTCACCTTGTCGGTGCCGCGCGTCCTTCATTGATGCCAGTGTTGATACAAGCGCCGCGCCTTTGCGTCGTCTGCGCGTCGACATTCGACGCGCGCTGTTTCCGCCCGTGATGACCGTCTTGTGCATGGCGCGCCGGTCATTTTTTCCGGGTGTCTTTGCCTGATTCTTCGTCGGTCGATGGCCGCGCGCTGGTGGGCAAACCGGGTGGCAAACTCGGCGGCGGCTTGCGCCTGCCACCGATCGTGAACCAGACGATGAACACCGCCAGCAACAGCGCAACCAGCGCTTCGAGAAGAATCCATGCCATCGCGATGCTTTCCAGTGTCGCCGCGCTTTGCACGCTCGTCGGGTCGTGCGCAACCGGCCCCGGGCCCGCGCCGCCTGCCCGTTCCGGCGCCACCGCGCCAGCGGCAACGCCGTCGGAACCGACAGGCGCCGTGTTTCAGGCGGTACCATTTTCAGCCCTGCCCGGCTGGAGCGACGACACTCCATCCGCCGCCTTACCCTCGTTTGCCGCAAGCTGCCGCGTGCTGATCGCGCGACCCGAATCGGCGCCGATCTGGCGCCCCGCATGCGCCGCCGCGTCTGCCGTCGCAACAAAGAATGATGCCGGCGCGCGCGCGTTTTTCGAAGCGCAGTTTACTCCATACCGGGTCACCACCGCGGACGGGCTCGATGTCGGACGCGTCACCGGCTACTACGAGCCGCTGCTCAAGGGCAGCCGTGTGCGCGACGATCGTTACCGCTATCCGCTGTATGCGCCACCGGATGATCTGCTCACGGTCGAGTTGGGCGAGATCTTTCCCGAGCTCAAGTCCGAGCGCGTCCGCGGACGCCTCGACGGGAAGCGCGTGGTGCCGTATTGGTCGCGCGCGGAAATCGAGGCCGGTCAGGCCAGGTTGTCAGGCAGGGAGCTGGTATGGGTCGACGATCCCGTCGAAGCGTTCTTCGTACACGTCCAGGGCTCTGCCCGCGTCGAGCTTGCCGATCGGAGCACCGTACGCATCGGGTACGCCGATCAGAACGGGCATCCATACCGATCCATCGGGCGGGTGCTGATCGAAAGGGGCGAGTTGACGCTGGAGCAAGCATCGATGCAGGGCATCAAGGATTGGGGCAGGCACCACCCGGACAAGCTGCCGTCGCTTCTCGACGAAAATCCAAGCTATGTCTTTTTTCGCGAGATCGCTGCCGATCCTGACCACGGCATCGATGGACCGATCGGCGCGCTCGGCGTGCCGCTTGCCGCGGGGCGGGCGGTCGCGGTGGACCCACGCTTTCTCCCCCTGGGCGCACCGCTCTTTCTGGCGACGACTGACCCCCTTTCCAATGCGCCCTTGCAGCGGCTGGTCCTGGCGCAGGACACCGGGGGCGCGATCAGAGGGGCCTTGCGTGCCGATTTCTTCTGGGGGTTTGGCGACGAGGCAGGACAAAGCGCGGGGCGGATGAACCAGACGGGCAGGATGTGGTTGCTGTGGCCGAAAGATGCGGCACCGCCCGGCGCGACTTAAGCCTCCGAGACCTCCGCGCGTGCGCCGCCGGCGGCAAACAAAGCAACTGAAAACACGACGATCGCGTGCAGTGTGCGTCGCAGTTTGCATAAGAGCCTATGCATATTCTGAGACGTCGATCCGGGAACGGCGTTAACTCTGGGCACCGAGGACGCCATGCGCCTGCTCATCGGCATGGTACGAAGAGCGCACCATCGCTCCGACCGCAGCGTGCGCGAAACCCAGGCGATAGGCTTCCCGTTCGAGCACCGCAAAGATGTCGGGATGGACGTAGCGCAGCACCGGCAGATGAGCAACACTCGGCTGCAGATACTGCCCGATGGTAAGCATGTCGATCCGGTGCGCGCGCATGTCGCGCATCACGGCGAGGATCTCGTCGTCGGTTTCCCCCAGGCCTACCATCAGGCCGGACTTGGTCGGGATTTCGGGAAACCTCGCCTTGAATCCACTCAACAGCTCGAGCGAATTGGCATAATCCGCGCCCGGGCGTGCCTGCTTGTAGAGGCGCGGGACGGTCTCGAGGTTGTGATTCATCACGTCCGGCGGCGACACGCTGAGAACGTCGAGCGCGCGCCCAAGGCGGCCGCGGAAATCGGGAACCAGCACCTCGATCCGCGTCGCCGGCGAGCGCTCCCGCACGGCGCGGATACAGTCGACGAAATGCTGCGCTCCGCCATCGCGCAGGTCGTCGCGATCGACGCTGGTGATCACGACATACGCGAGCTTCAACGCGGCAATGGTCCTGGCCAGGTTCAGCGGCTCTTCGGTATCGAGCGGCAGCGGGCGTCCGTGTCCGACGTCGCAGAACGGACAGCGGCGCGTGCATAGCTCGCCCATGATCATGAACGTCGCCGTACCTTTGCCGAAGCACTCGCCAATGTTCGGGCACGATGCCTCTTCGCAAACCGTATGCAGCTTGTGCTCGCGAAGGATGCGCTTGATGTCGTAGAAACGCGGCGAGGATGGCGCTCGCGCGCGTATCCACGAGGGTTTTTGCAGCCGCTCGGTGGCAACGACCTTGATGGGGATTCGCGCGGTCTTGGCGCCGCCTTTGTGTTTGATCCCGGCGGACGCGGGCGGCAGCACGGCGGCCTCTTCCGGCACGGAGACAATATCGCTCATCGCCTGTTTCGCTCGATGCCGGCAATCGCTTCGGTCGCAATCGACTCAGTCACGAAGCTCACCAGGCGCTCTTCGATCTCAATGCGCGACGCACGCACCTCAAGGTCGCGCAACTGGGTCACCGCGAGTCCGCGGTAACCGCACGGGTCGATGTCGTCGAACGGCGCGAGATCCATGTCGAGATTGAGCGCGAAGCCGTGGTAGGTGCAGCCATTGCGGACCTTGAGACCCAACGCGGCGACTTTGGCCTCCCGTCCGCCGCGTTTGACGTAGACGCCCGGCGCATCGCGCCGGCCATACGCCGCGATCCCATACGAATCAAGCAATTTTATCACGGCGCTTTCGATAGCCTCGACCAGCCGGCGCACGCCGAGGCGAAGTCGCTTGAGGTCGATCAGAAGGTAGACGACCAGCTGTCCCGGCCCGTGATACGTGACCTGTCCGCCACGATCGACCTTCAGAACCGGAATCGTATTGGCGCGCAGGATGTGCTCGGCGCGACCGGCCAGTCCGAGCGTGTACACCGGTGCGTGCTCCGTCAGCCAGACCTCGTCTGTCGTGTCGGGAGTGCGGGCGTCGGTGAAGGCCTGCATCGCGCGCCAGATGCGCGTGTAATCGGTCCGCCCAAGGCGCTTCAGCGCGGGCGCGTAGCCGTCGGACTGCTTCCCGCCCGCTGCAGTCGCGTCAGCGATGGGCGACGCGGACGCGGCTTCGTTCACAGTAGTGCAGTCCACTAAAGAACCATCACGACCTGCGGATGCCCCGAAAGCTCGCGGTAGAGCTCATCGAGCTGCTCGCGAGAGGTCGCGTTGACCACGCAAGTCAGCGACAGATACTTGCCCTCGCGGGACGCCCTCATTTCCATGGTCGAGCTGTCGAAGTCGGGGACGTGGCGCAGCACGATATCGAGCACCCGCTGCGCGAACCCGTCTTCCGTGCGGCCCATGATCTTGATCGGAAACGAGCACGGAAATTCGAGCAGCGATTCGGCCATGGTCTTTTCCATCGCTCGAACATGGGGGCGGACATGTCGCGCGAGAAGCGCCGGGCTTCTGCTATGGGCGATACATGTACTCGCGCGTCGGCGGATGCGGCAAACGCCCGTCGGGCAGCGGTTTGCCCGCGAGCAGCTGGAAGATCGACAGCCAGCCGCGCTCGAATGCGTGGGCCGAGCCTGCCAGGTAAATCCGCCAGACGCGGAATTTTTCCTCGCCGACTTCGCGGCGGGCGGCGTCGGCGTTGGCCTCCAGCCTGTCCACCCAGTGCCAAAGCGTACGCGCGTAATGCTCGCGCAATGCCTCCGCGTCGACGATTTCGAGGCCTTCC
>DAIQRF010000238.1:0-4231 GCA_036786505.1 Casimicrobiaceae bacterium
AAGCAGGGGAACCCCCGCCGAGGCTGACCGAGGTTGACTAATGCGGCGGCGCCGGCGAAATTGCCGGCTTAGCCTTGGCAGCAGAAGCGGCAGCCGCGCTCGGCACCGGGCGGGTCGCCAGCTCATGCCGTTTTTCCGGCGGCAGTTGCTGATATTCCTGCCACTTCTCGCGAACTTCCTGCCGTTGCTCGGGCGGCAGTTGCTTCAAGGTCTTGAATCGCGCCCTGGCCGCTCGGCGTTGGTCCGGCGTCAGGTTAGCCCAAGTGCCCATTTGCTCCTGTATGCGTTGCTGCTGCGCCGGCGGCATCTTCGGATAGCGCCGAGCGATGCCCAGCCATTTCTGCTGGCGCTGGGCGTCGAACTTGTCCCATTCCGGCGCGAGCGGAGCGAGGACTTGCTTTTCGTTCGGCGAGAGCTCGGCCCAACTCGACGAGCGCGCAATCAGTGGCCCGGATGCGGCAGGGCCGCTGAAAACGCTCGTCGCGAGCACCAGGCCGAGAATCAGCAGGCGTGAGGTCAGGGTTGGGGCTGTTTCAGCCAATTCTGGAATCCCCGGTCCAGATACGCTTCGATCGGCAGGTCCGAGGTCAGCAGCGCAGCATCGGTTTCCTCGATGTCGCGCGTTTGCTGCGCGGCCTGCCAGTTCTGGAAAAAAAGGAAGCCGCCGACAATGAGCAGAATGCCAATCCACAGCCGCGCGTCGCCGAGCAGCGGCCTGCCACCGCTGAGCGATCCGCTTCGACCGTCCGCCAGCGCCAGCTCGGACGAGTGCTGCGGCAGTCGCATGGCAGCCAACGCCGCCTGACGTGCGACCTGTAGCTTGTACGCCGTCCCGGCCTTCAACTGGGCCGTCCCTTGGTCCAGATAAGCCGTTATTTTCTTTGCGGTTTCGGTCTGGTTCATAGCGATACCCCTTTGGCCTTGAGCATTTCGGCCAACGCATGAACTGCGCGCGAGCAATGCGTTTTCACGCTGCCCTCGGAACAGCCCATCGCGGCCGCGGCTTCGGCCACATCGAGTTCCTCCCAATAACGCAACAGAAAGGCTTCACGTTGACGCGCCGGCAACCGGGCCAGAGCCTGCTCGATGAGCCCGACGGTCTGGCCCTGCTCGACTTGGCGGGCGGGGTCCGCTGCCGCGTTCGAGTCCGATTTCGCCGGCAAAGTTTCAAGGAGGTCGAAATCGTCGTCTTTATCGTCCTTTTGGCCAAAGGAGGAGAACAGGGTCGTCCACGCGGATCGCACCTTCTGCCGGCGGAAATGGTCGTGGATCGTGTTTTGCAAGATTCGCTGAAACAGCATCGGCAGCTCGGCAATGGGCTTACCGGCGTATTTTTCCGCAAGTTTCAGCATCGCGTCCTGCACCACGTCGAGGGCGGAATCCTCATCGCGGACCGCAAACATCGCCTGCTTGAAGGCGCGGCGCTCTACTTCGGCCAAAAACGCAGAGATTTCTTGATGCGAAGCCAGTGGCGTCTCGATAAGCGTGGGGATTCGGCCAATTATAAGCACAAGCAGTCGTCCAACGCCTGTCCGGCCCGTAGTGTGCTGCAGCAAACATTGACGAAAGCTGTCCGAAACGCTACTGTTCAGACGTCGGCGGATGCCGCCGGCGGCAGTACTGCAACACATGCACTGCAACATCGGTCGTTCGCGTTCCATCCGCCGGCGCCACAAGTGCCCGTGGAAAACCCTGGAGAACGCGGCCGGCCGTGACCCAATCGCGGCTTTCTACCCGATCCAAGCCCGTTCGGACGCGACTACCCGTACCGCGTCCCGCAGTTTGCAGCGGCCCGGTTGCCTTTGGCTATCCAAGCCCGGCATCGAGGCCCATGTTCATTTGCATTCGCCGAAAGGGAGCTCATGCAACTTACGGGCGCAGAAATCGTCATCCGTTGCCTCCAGGAGGAGGGCGTCGAGTATGTCTTCGGCTATCCGGGCGGCGCCGTTCTCAACATCTACGACGAGCTGTTCAAGCAGGAGAAGGTCAAGCACGTTCTGGTTCGCCACGAGCAGGGAGCGGTGCACGCTGCGGACGGTTATTCGCGATCGTCGCACAAGGTCGGCGTGGCGCTGGTGACGTCGGGCCCCGGCGTAACCAACGCGGTCACGGGCATCGCCACGGCCTATATGGACTCCGTACCGATGGTCGTCATCAGCGGGCAGGTTCCGACCCACGCCATCGGCCAGGACGCGTTCCAGGAATGCGACACCGTGGGCATCACCCGCCCGTGCGTCAAGCACAATTTTCTGGTCAAGGACGTCAAGGACGTCGCGCTCACCATCAAAAAAGCGTTTTATCTCGCCGCCACCGGCCGACCCGGGCCGGTACTGGTCGACATACCCAAGGACGTGACACAGGCGCAGGCGGAGTTTTCGTATCCGAAGACGGTTTCCTTGCGTTCGTACAACCCGGTGACCAAGGGCCACGCCGGCCAGATACGGAAGGCGGTGCAGCTTCTGCTCGAGTCCAAGCGGCCGATGGTCTATGCCGGCGGCGGCGTCATTCTCAACAATGCTTCGTCGCAGCTCACGCGGTTGGTCCGCCTGCTCGGCTTCCCGTGCACCAACACGCTCATGGGCCTGGGCGCCTTTCCCGGCACCGATCCGCAATTCACCGGCATGCTAGGCATGCACGGCACCTACGAATCGAACATGGCGATGCAGCATTGCGACGTGCTGCTCGCGGTGGGGGCGCGTTTCGACGACCGCGTGATCGGCAATCCGGCGAACTTCTTTCGCAGCGACCGCCGCATCATCCACATCGACATCGACCCTTCGTCGATTTCGAAGCGGGTCAAGGTCGACGTGCCGATTGTCGGCTATGTCACCGAGGTGCTCGACGAGATGCTCAAGCTCATCGAGTCGTCGAATGTCCGGCCGGATCCGGCCACGCTCAAGGTCTGGTGGGGCGAGATCAAGGAGTGGCAGCGCAAGGATTGCCTGAAGTACGACAAGAAAAGCGCATTGATCAAGCCGCAGTTCGTGGTCGAGAAGCTCTACGAGCTTACCGGGGGCGACGCGTTCATCACGTCGGACGTCGGCCAGCATCAGATGTGGGCGGCGCAGTACTACAAGTTCGACAAGCCGCGGCGGTGGATCAATTCAGGCGGCCTGGGGACGATGGGTTTCGGCCTTCCGGCCGCGATGGGCGTGCAGATGGTCAATCCGGGCGCGACGGTCGCCTGCGTGACGGGCGAAGCGTCGATCCAGATGTGCATCCAGGAGCTGTCGACCTGCAAGCAGTATCACCTGCCGATCAAGATCGTGAACCTGAACAACCGATACATGGGCATGGTCCGCCAGTGGCAGGAGTTTTTCTACGGCAACCGCTACGCTGAATCGTACATGGATGCATTGCCTGACTTCGTGAAGCTGTCCGAGGCTTATGGACACGTCGGCATGAAGATCGAAAAACCAGGCGACGTCGAGTCGGCGTTGAAGGACGCGCTGAAGCAGAAAGAGCGGCTGGTGTTCCTGGACTTCATCACCGATCAGACCGAGAACGTGTTTCCGATGATTCCGGGCGGCAAGGGCCTTACGGAAATGATCCTGGCCGAAGAGCTGTGAGGCGGCCGCGATGAGGCATATCCTTTCGATTCTGGTTGAAAACGAGGCTGGCGCGCTGTCCCGCATCTCCGGGCTGTTCTCCGCGCGCGGCTACAACATCGAGTCGCTGACGGTGGCGCCGACCGAAGACGCGACCATGTCTCGGATGACGATCGTGACCGTCGGCTCCGACGACGTGGTCGAGCAGATCACCAAGCAGTTGAACAAGCTGGTCGAGGTCGTCAAGGTGATCGATCTCACCGACGGCAATCACATCGAGCGCGAATTGATGCTGGTCAAGGTGCGCGCTGCGGGCAAGGATCGCGAGGAGATGAAGCGGCTTGCGGACATTTTCCGCGGCAACATTCTCGACGTGACCGACAAAAGCTACACGATCGAGCTGACCGGAACGGGATCCAAGCTCGATGCATTTCTGCAGGCGATGGAGCCGGGCGTGATTCTGGAGACGGTGCGCACCGGCGCGTCGGGCATCGGCCGCGGCGAGCGCATTCTCAGGGTCTGATCCGCTGCAAAGGTAAATGAGGGGGAAACGAAGATGATGAAGATTTATTACGACAAGGACGCCGATCTGTCGCTCATCAAGGGTAAGAAGGTGACCATCGTCGGCTACGGTTCGCAGGGTCACGCGCATGCGCAGAACCTTAACGATTCCGGCATCAAGG
>DAIQRF010000239.1:0-4212 GCA_036786505.1 Casimicrobiaceae bacterium
CCCCACACGCCGCCCGACACGCCGCAATCGACGAAACGCACGCCGTAGCTGGCGAGCTCGACCGCGCGGCGCACCGAATCCTTGTAAAACGCGTTGCCGCCGTCGACGATCACATCTTCGGCGTGCAGACGCGGCGCGAGCTCGGCGATCGTGGTTTCGGTTTGCTGGCCGGCAGGGACCATCAGCCAGACGACACGCATGGGCGGCAGCGCATGAACCATCGCTTCGAGGCTGTCCACGCTCTGGCAGCCGGCGACGCCGGCGAACGCCGCACGCGCATCGGCGTCGGGATCGAAGCCGATCACGGCCACACTGGCTCGTGCAAGGCGTTTCGCCATATTCGCGCCCATGCGCCCTAGTCCCACCATGCCGATATGCAATGTCATCTCGATCATCCCAATGTAGAAGGCGCGATGCTACACAAGCGTTGCCGCCTGCGCTACGCCTCGCCGATCCAGCCCATCGACCCGCTCATCGACCCCCTCATCTATCCCTCTGCGCGGGAGGTCGCCCGCAACGCCGCGCCGACGATCAGTGCCGCGCCGATCAGCGTGCGCCAGCCCGGCGTCTCGCCCAGCAACGCGAAAGCCAGTGCGATGCCGTAAACCGGTTCCAGCGCCGCGACGATACTCGCCGTATGCGCCGACAAAATGCGCATGCTGCGAATGAACAGAGTGTGCGCGAGCGCGGTGCAAACGACGCCGAGCACGATCAATAGCACGATGTCGCGCGGACCCGGCAGCACAGGATCCAGAAGAAAGCCCGGCAACAGGCAGGCGGCGGCGCATGCGTTCTGCCACAGAGCGATGCCGGTGGCAGGTCGCCGCGATGTCAAGGCTCGGTTGCCGACCGTGAGCAGCGCGAACATGAGCCCGGAGAGGACTCCCCAAATCAATCCCTGGACGATCCGGTTCTCGATCCGGAACTCCGGCACCAGCAACAGCAGGCCGGCGGTGACCAGCGCGACGGTGACCCAATCGGCGGCATGCAGCCTGCGTCGAAGGAACATCGCTTCGGCGATCAGCACGAACAGCGGAAAGCTGGCGAAACCGAGCAGGCCGATGGCGACGCTCGATATCTGCACCGCGCGAAAGAAGGCGATCCAGTGCAGCGCCAGGACGGCCCCGCCCGCGGCGAGCTTCCACTCGAAGGAACCGGCCGGCTCACGCACGACGCGAAGCCACGCCGCCAGCGCCGCGCTGGCAACGACGGTTCGGCCGAGGACGATCCACTCCGGCGACAGCGCCAGCCATTTACCGAACAGGCCGGCGAATCCGAACAGCAGCACCGCCGCGTGCAGCGAAACCAATGCACTGCGTTGCGTGGGCGCAGCAAGTGCATCGCGCATGGCCGACGAAGTACGACGCGGGTTCATGCGGCCATTGTGCCACGCACCGCGTCACCCATCGGCCCTGCCGCACGGGCGCAGGTTACCTCAGGTTACAATTATCGATGCGCGATCACGCAGCGCCAAAGGTCGACGGGGAGAACGTCATGCCGCAAAAAATTGCATCGCAGAAGGTGCTCGACGCCGTCCGCAACGCGCCGGGCAACCGGGTCAAGGTGGCAGTGTCCGACATCGACGGCGTGTTGCGCGGCAAGTACCTGCACAAGGATAAATTTTTTTCCGCGGTCGAGACCGGGTTCGGCTTTTGCGACGTCGTATTCGGCTGGGACATGAACGATCAGTGCTACGACAACGCGACGCTGACCGGCTGGCACAAAGGCTTTCCCGATGCGGTCGCGCGCATCGACCTCTCCACTTACCGCAACGTTCCCTGGGACGACGATGTGCCGTTTTTCCTCGGCGAGTTCATCAGTCAGAAAAACGGCAAGGAGATTCCGCTGTCGATCTGCCCGCGCCAGCTCCTGAAGCGGGTGTTGAAACGCGCCGAAAAGCTCGGTGTCGTGCCGATGTGCGGCATCGAGTTCGAATGGTTCAATTTCGCCGAGACCCCGCAGTCGTGGGCGGAAAAGGGCTACGTGCGCCCGGAGACCATCACTCCGGGCATGTTCGGCTACTCGCTGTTGCGCGCCAACGAGAACCGCGAGTTCTTCAAGGCGCTGATGGTCGAAATGGGCGAGTTCGGCATCCCGATCGAGGCCCTGCACACCGAGACCGGGCCCGGCGTTTACGAGGCGGCGATTCTTTTCTCCGAGGCGCTCGAAGCCGCGGACCGGGCGATCCTGTTCAAGGCCGGAGCGAAAGAGATCGGCTCGCGATTCGGCATCATGCCGAGCTTCATGGCCAAGTGGAGCGCGCAGTACCCGGGTTGCTCGGGCCATATTCACCAGAGCATGTCCGCCGGCAAGAAAAACCTGTTCTACGATGCCAGGGGCCGAAACGGCATGAGCGGGATGTTCGAGAGTTACCTCGCCGGCCAGGTCGCCGGGCTGATGGAATTCGCCCCCATGTACTGGCCGACGGTCAACAGCTACAAGCGGCTGGTCGACGGATTCTGGGCGCCGGTCAAGCCGACGTGGGGGCTCGACAACCGCACCGCGAGCTTTCGCGTCATTGCCGGATCGCCCAAATCGACGCGACTGGAAACGCGCTGCCCCGGCGCCGACATGAATCCGTATCTTGCCACCGCGGCGGTCATCGCGGCGGGCCTTTCAGGCATCGAAAAGCATCTCAAGCTGACCGCCAGGCCCATCCACGGCACGAATCAAGGCGCCGACGACATTCCTCGCGCGCCGCGCACCTTGATCGAGACCACGCGCAATTTCAGGAACTCCAAGCTGGCGCGCGACTGGTTCGGCGACGACTTCGTCGATCACTTCTCCGCGACACGCGAATGGGAATGGCGGCAGTGGCTCGATGCGGTAACCGATTGGGAGTTGAAGCGCTACTTGGAGATCATATGACCCAAATGAGGACGCGAATACGGACGCAGGCGCGCGCGGTTGCGATCGGGCTCGTGCTTCTTGCCGGATGTCTGGCTGCGTTCCCGCTCCCGGCGAAAACGCTGCGCCTGGCGAGCGCGTTCGATCCGCAGTCGATGGATCCGCACGGGCTCGCGCTGCAATACCAGACGCGCGTGGTCAGTCAAGTCTACGAATCGCTGGTAAGCCGGGACCGCAACTTCGCGCTCGAGCCCGCGCTCGCGTTGTCATGGCAGCAAATGGAACCGAAGCGCTGGCGCTTCAAGCTTCGCCCCGGGGTCAGGTTCCACGACGGAACATCGTTCACCGCGGACGACGCCGTGTTTTCCATCGGGCGGGCGCTTGCGAAGAATTCGCAGCGAAGCTTCCAGCTGCGTGGCGTTCAGACCGCGCGCAGAGTCGACGATCTGACCGTCGACTTGCTGCTCGCGGCGCCCGACGCCGTCTTGCCGGAAAAGCTCGTGTACGTCGGCATGATGAGCAGGGCCTGGTCCGCGGCCCACGGAGTGATCGAGCCGCAGAATTACGATGCCAAGCAGGAAACCTACGCCGCTCGCAACGCCAACGGCACCGGACCCTATCGGCTCAAGACCTACGAATCCGATACCAGAACCGTGCTGGTCGCGAATCCTGCATGGTGGGGCCGACGTGGGAATGTCGACGAGGCCATCTACGTCGTCATCCAGTCGGACGCGACGCGAATGGCGGCGTTGATCTCGGGGCAAGTCGACTTCGTCATCGATCCGCCGTTCCAGGATGTCGCGCGGCTGAAGCAGGAGCGACGATTCAAGCTTGTCGAGATTCCCGACATCGGAACGCAGTATCTCGGTTTCGACCAAAGCCGCGACGAGCTGCAGTTCTCCGACGTCAAGGGGCGCAATCCGTTCAAGGATCTGCGCGTGCGGCGCGCCATCTACCAGGCAATCGATGTCGACGCCATCGTCGGCAAGGTTTTGCGCGGACAAGCCACCGCGACCGGCTCGTATTTCTCGCGCCTGGTCGACGGTTACGTGCCGGAGCTCGAGCGCCGGCTTCCCTACGACCCGACAGCGGCGCGCGCGCTGCTCAAGGAGGCAGGCTATCCCGAAGGCTTCGGCGTGACGCTCGACTGCGTCAACGTCGCGTTCCGCGCGGCGGTGTGCCAAGCGATCGCGGGAATGCTCGCGCAGGTGGGAGTCAGGACCAGCACGCAAATTTGGCCGACGGCAACGTTCTTTCCCAAACTCACCCAGGCGACGACCAGTTTTTTCGAGTTCGGCTGGTCGCCGTTGATCGACGCGTGGCCGAGCCTCAATGCCATGGTCCGCAGCCGCTCAGACGACGGCG
>DAIQRF010000240.1:0-4125 GCA_036786505.1 Casimicrobiaceae bacterium
GCCCTAGCGCGTGCCAGCGCTTCGGTTAGCGGCACGGGCGCGGCTTGTTCCGCCTCGATGTAGGCAGCGAGCAGCCCAAATAGGCTTTGCAGGTACGATTCCAAGGTGCCAAGGTTCGACGACACGAACCCGACCGGATTGTTGATCTCGTGCGCAACCCCCGCCGCAATCTGGCCGATGGACGCGAGTTTCTCGGATTGGATCAGTTGGTCCTGCGCCTCCTCGAGCAGGGCGTTCACCCGTTGCATCGTGGCGTTGAGGGTCGAAAGCTCCATGATCCGGTTGTCGCGCTCGATGTGCATCCGATGATTGGCGATGACCAGCGCGAGCAGGCTGGTCAACGCCTGACCCCGATCGAGGTCTTCCACGGTGTATCGCTCGCGCGCCATGGTTCGGTTGACCGCCAGTGCCCCGATAATCTGTTCCTGAACGACCAACGGCCAGCACATCGCCGAATGCGCCGGCCGGTCGCGCGGCTCGGTCATGCGCAAAGGCAGCCCCGCTTCGGCAGCGTTGCCGTTGATCAGAAGCGGATGGCCAGTTGCAACGACGTGCCCGTATACCCCCACTCCGCGCTGCAGTTTGCGGCCGACGACACCGGGTGGCAGATCCGTGCCCGCGGCAATCTCAAGCTGGTCCTCGGTACCGTCGACCATCAAGGCAATCGATCCGCTTTCTGCGTCGAAGCCTTGGACGATATGGTTGAGGATATCCTGCCGCACGCGCAACGGGTCGGCGCCGTTGGCCGCGGTCTGGCCCAATTCGTACAACGCGCGGATCCATGCAAGATCGGTGATCTTGGCGCTACCCGATGGCACGATGGGGTCCTTCATGGATGAGGCCAAAGCGCGACTCCGCCGCCACCCTGGGTTGGTGAGCTCGGCGTCGGGTCACGCTGCAGGCCCGCGAAGAGAAGAGACAGCATGCAGGCGGGCCTCACTCTTCGAGCATCACACCGCCGTCAGCGGTCCAGCGTACACGGGTGATCCCCGGTGATTCCAACTCGAGTCGATCGAGTTCCGCTTGCTGCTTCGAGATGACCCCACGCTGCCGGCGAAGCTCGTTCGCGAGTTGGTGGTTTTCGACCAACAGCGCGCGGTGGGCAAGGACCTGCACGATCGCCGTCTTCAGGTCGTGGTCGGACCACGGCTTGCTCACGAACTGGAAAATGCCAGCGTCGTTGATCGCCCGCATGATGCCATCAATATCGGTGTAGGCGCTGATGATAATGCGTGCCGAAAAGGGCTGTAGCTCCCGAACGCGGGTGAGGAACGCGGCGCCGTCCATTTCCGGCATCCGGTAGTCGGAGATCACCAGATCCACGGGATGTTCGCGTACATACTCGAGCGCCTGCAGTGGCGACGTGAAGGTCACCACATCCGGGTCCGGAATTGCCGGCGCTGCGGCGCGATTGAGACACATTCGCCGCAATGCGTTCAGAACATTCGGTTCATCGTCCACGATCAGCAGCTTGGCCATGGTCACTTTCTGGTGCGATGGTCAGTAGTTAGGGCCCGTGAGTCATCTCGTCGGATGACTGGGGACCAGCCGCGCCCGTCCTGCCACAAGGTAGAAGCAAGCGCCGTGCCACAACCCTTTGGATGCTGGCGGGAATTGCTCCCCTGCCAACAAGTGATCCTTCAGTCTAGCCAATTGCAGTCTTGCTCTCCCACTTGAATGATCGGACGAAAACCCGTAAAGTAAGGAAGCCTTACTTTCGGAAAGCCAGAAACCCATGCTCGCCAAGGTCACTTCCAAGAACCAGCTCACGCTTCCTAAGAGCGTAACCAATGCCGTCGGGCCGGCGGAATACTTCGAGGTCGAGGCCAGGAACGGTCAGATTGTCCTGACTCCGGTACGCATCCAGCGGGCGGACGCCGTGCGGGCGAAGCTCGTTGAGCTGGATCTCACCGAGCAGGACGTCACGGATGCGGTCGCCTGGGCACGCAAGTCTGCTCGTAAGCCCAGGAGATGAGCCGCGCACCTCGGGTCGTTCTCGATACAAACGTGGTGTTATCCGCTTTGGTGTTTGCGCAGGGCCGGTTGGCTGCGGTTCGTCACGCCTGGCATGAAGAGCTATGCAGCCCTCTCGTATCGCGCGCGACCGCCGCCGAGCTCGTGCGGACACTGGCTTATCCGAAATTTAGGCTCGCGCCCGAGGAACAGCGGGAATTGCTGGCCGATTACCTGCCTTACTGCATTACGGTCCGAATACCGGCCAAGCCGCCCAAGACGCCCGCGTGCCGAGATCCGGCGGACATACCGTTCCTGCAACTCGCCGTCGCAGGCAAGGCCGAGTACCTTGTCACCGGCGACCGCGACCTCCTGCTGTTAGCGAACAGGTTTGCCTGTCCTATTGTCACGGCCGAGGAATGGATACGGTCGCTCGGGGGAAAGTGAAATTGGGGTCTGACCCTGAGGTTTCCCCATGAGCGAGAGTTGCTCACAAGAACGGCTTGCGTCGCGCGCAGCGCGAAGTACTGCGCAGTACTACGCGGGTCTAGGGACCCCTATCGATTCGGAGAATCGGAATCGGAACTGGGGGGTGGGTCTACGGTGAAGGCGGGGGACCACCCGTGACGCACCTGTTCAGCGCGGATTGAGGCGGTCATCAAAAAAATTTCAGCAAAAAATTACCGTAGGTTAAGCCGTAGTCGTCCAAGCTTGATCTAGCAGTCTGCTCTGTGAAACTAGTTTTGGTGCAGCAGTGAACGGCCGGGACCGGCTAAGAGCAGCCGCGCGTTGGCAGCGCTCAATTCCCGCTGTAGGCGTACGATGGCCGGACTTCCTCTCGTCGACGAGGTGATTTAGTGATCACGCGCCGCAGTGTTCTACTGGCAGGTGCCATCGGCCTGCTCGTCGCGCACCGGCTCAGCCGCGGACAGCCTGCCGCGACGATCCGCCGTGTCGGGATACTGTCCGTCTCATCGGAAGCCGCGGCCGCCCACTTGTTAGCGGCCTTCAGGCAAAGAATGCACGATCTCGGCTGGCTGGAGGGGAAGAACGTTGAGTATCGAATCGTTTCCGCCGATGGGGATGTGGACCGATTGGACGCATTGGCCAACGGACTGGTCGGGCAGAAAGTCGAGGTGATCGTGGTCGGCAACTTGACGTCCGCGCACGCGGCGCACCGAGCGACGAAGACGATACCCATCGTCATGGCGGGTGTCGCGAACGCTGTCGGCGCCAGGTTTGTCGCAACCCTGGCCAGGCCGGGGGGCAACATCACGGGCATTGCAAATCAGCAAGAAGAGGTCCTGGGCAAGCTGATCGAGATCCTGCACGAGGTCACGCCGGCCGCCCGGCGCGTCGCCATCCTGCTGAACGAAAGCAATCCCTCACATGGAGTGTTCTGGGCTGGCGCCCAGAGCGCTTGCGCCGCGTTGGACCTCGTTGCGCTGCGCGTTGTCGCCAGCACGCCAGCGCAACTCAGTGCCGCCGTCGAGCAGATCGTTCGACAACGATCGCAGGCCGTCGTGGTGGTATCGGACGGCATGTACTTCGGCGAGCGGGCGAAGCTGCAAGCGCTAATGCAGACCACCCGGCTGCCGGCAGGGTATTTGTTGCGCGATCACGTGGTCGCGGGCGGGTTGCTCAGCTACACAGCTGACATCGCAGCGAACTGGCACAGCGCGGCGAAATATGTGGATAAGATTTTGAAGGGCGCCAAGCCCGCGGATCTTCCCGTCGAGCAGCCGACGAAGTTCGAGCTGGTCATCAACCTCAAAACCGCGAAGGCACTCGGCCTCACGATCCCGCAATCGCTGCTCCTGCGCGCGGACGAGGTGATTCAATGATCGATCGGCGAACGTTCATTGGCGCTTTCGCGAGCGGCCTCGTTATCACGCGGTCTGTCGCCGAGGCGCAGCCGGCGGCGAAGGTCTACCGGATCGGCTTTCTTCAAGCTACCACTGCCGAGTCCGCGGCGCTGCCATTCCGCGCACTAAACGACGGGCTGCGCGATCTCGGCTACGTTGAGGGTCACAACATCGTGTTCGAGGGCCGGTACGCAGACGGCAGACTGGAGCGCCTGCCGGACCTCGCTTCCTCTCTATTAGTGCGTTCCGGTAAAACAAATACACATTAAGCGACGCCCAGGTCAAACTTGTTCCAGCGGAAAACGAC
>DAIQRF010000007.1:0-16397 GCA_036786505.1 Casimicrobiaceae bacterium
GCGCTTGGGCAATTCGATCAACGCGCCGAAGCCGCCGATGGCTGCCAGCACTTCGGGCCGTAGCGTTCGTTTGGCGAAGGGCTTGATGTTCTCGACCAGCCGGTCGCCGGCGTCGATGTCGACGCCGGCCTCGAGGTATGACAACGGGCGGCCTGACGATGGCATGGAAGGGTCGGATTGAGTCGCCGCGTCGCGCGCGGTACAGTGAGCGACTTTTTGGGCAACCTTTAAGCAACCGCGTGTTCGCCGATTTTACCGCAAATGACTCCTAGCAGCCCGCAGCCGGGCGATGTTGCCGCCGCATCGTCGGCAGTCATTGTCGTCGCGCCCGTGCGACGCCTGGGCCCGCAGCACTATCTGTGGGTGGTCGGCGCCGCGCTCGTGGTCGCGGCATTGCTGCATTGGCTCGGACCGATCCTGACCCCGTTTCTCATCGGCGGCATGCTGGCCTACGTCGGCAAGCCGGCCGTGGGCTGGATGGAACAGAAGCGCGTGCCGAGAACCGTGGGAGCGCTGTTGGTGATGGTGGTCGCTTTGGTTTTGGTGCTGGCGCTGCTGCTGGTGCTGGCGCCGCTGGTGCATAACGAGTTTTCACTGCTGGCCAAGCGCCTGCCCGAGCTTGCCGCGGGACTCTACGCGCAACTCGCACCGTGGCTTGACGAAAAATTCGGCATTCAACTGCAGTTGGACCTTGCCTCCATCAAGCAACTCGTCGCCGACAACCTCGACAGCGCACAGGCGGTATCGCTCAAGGTGCTGGCGGGGCTGAAGGCGGGCGGCACGCTGCTGGTCGCCATCCTGATCAATCTGGTCCTGATTCCGGTCGTGATGTTCTATCTGCTGCGTGACTGGAGCCGGATCGTGAGTCGCCTGGACGATCTCACGCCGCGGCGCTGGCTCGCCAAAGTGCGTACGATGGCGATCGAGATCGACAACGTTCTGGGTGAGTTTCTTCGCGGCCAGTTGTCGGTGATGACGGTGCTGGCGATCTATTACGCGATCGGACTGACGCTGGCCGGACTGCAATTCGCGTTGCCCATCGGCATACTTACCGGCCTCCTGGTGTTCATCCCTTACGTCGGGTTCGGGCTCGGCCTCATCCTCGGCGTGCTCGCTGCGCTGTTGCAGTGGAACGGCTGGCCCGGTTTCGCCGCGGTACTCGCGGTGTACGGCATCGGCCAGTTGCTGGAAGGCTACGTGCTGATCCCATGGCTGGTCGGCGATCGCATCGGTCTCCATCCGCTGGTCGTCATCTTCGTGCTCCTTGCCTTCGGACAACTGTTCGGCTTCGCCGGGGTCCTGCTGGCGCTGCCGGTGAGCGCGGCATTGCTGGTAGGTCTGCGTCACTTGCGGGCGGAGTATCACGAGTCTCCGCTGTATCGCTGACGCTCTCGCTCGTGGAACAGCTCGTTTTCGAACTCGCGGTGCCCGAGCCGCCGAGCTTTGCCAATTTCCTCGCGGGTTGCAATGCCGAGCTGGTGGGTGCGTTATCGGCGTTCGTGACCGGCGGCCGGGATACCGGAATGCTGATCTGGGGCGGCCCAGCCGTCGGCAAGACGCATCTGGCGCGCGCTGCCATCGCGTTGGCGCAAGAGCGTGGGCTCGAGGCCAGAATGTTCGCGCATCCGCGCGAGATCGACGAAGATGCGCTTACGTCGGTGGGCGCCTCGGCAGAAAAAGTCATCGTGATCGACGACATTGACTTGGCCGACGAGGGGTCGGCTGGGCGCCTGTTCACGCTCTACAACGCGATCAAGGAGCGTCAAGCGCGGCTGATCGCGACCAGCCGCACGCCGCTGGCCGCCCTTCCCCTGCGCGAGGACTTGCGTACGCGTCTGGGCTGGGGGCTCGTCTACGAGCTGCTGGCGCTCGAGGACGACGCCAAGCCCGCCGCGCTCGCCTTGTACGCCAGAGGCCGCGGAATCGTGCTCTCCGATGACGTGATCGAGTATCTGCTGCGGCACGGTCGCCGCGACATGCCGTCGCTGCTCGCGAACCTTGCCGCGTTGGACCGGCAGTCGCTGGCGACCAAGCGGCCGATCACGGTGCCGCTGCTCAAGGGCTGGCTACAACGGGATCTGGAATGGAAACCGGCGGCCGCCGACACCTCCCACAGCGCCTGACGCTATTCGATCTGGACAACACGCTGATCGCAGGTGACAGCGATTACGGTTGGGCGCAATTTCTGATCGAAGCTGGCGTGCTCGATGCCGAGCGCTACGAGCGCCGCAACGCGGGATTCTTCGCCGACTACAAGGCCGGCACGCTCGACATTCACGCCTTTCTCGAGTTTCAATTGCGGCCGCTCACGGAGCACGATCCTTCCCAGCTCCTCGCCTGGCGGGAGCGCTTCGTCGCCGAAAAGATCGTTCCCATGCTGCTCCCCGAAGCGAAAAAGCTTGTCGACCAGCGATTCGCGGCGGGCGACCTGGTAGCCGTCGTAACCGCGACCAACAGCTTTATCACGCGTCCGATCGCAGGGCTCTATGGCATTTCCCATCTGGTCGCGACCGAGCCGGAAACGATCGACGGCCGCTTTACCGGCCGGACGACGGGCGAACCGTGTTTTCGCGCCGGGAAGCTCTCGCGGGTCAAGGATTGGCTGGCCGCGATGGACTTGAGCCTGAGCGATTTCGCCGAGTCGTGGTTCTACAGCGATTCGCACAACGATCTGCCGTTGCTGTCGTCGGTGACGCATCCGGTTGCGGTCGACCCGGATCCTCTGTTGCATGAACATGCCAGCGCTCGTGGATGGCCGGTGATGGCGTGGCGCCGGGGTGCGCAATGAGTGCGCAATGAGTGCGCGATGACAGCCCTGTCAACCGTTCGAGAAAGGGTCGCGTTAATGGCGGCGACACGCATTTGTGTGTCGACCCGGAAACCTAGACTGAGGACAGGATATGAATAAGCTGTTGACCGCGCTCTTCGCCAGCGCCCTTACCATTTCGCTGACGGCCGTCGCGCAGACGACCCCCCCAACGGCACCGGCCGCGCCCGTACCTGCGACAGCGCCGTCGGTGACATTGACCCCGACCCCATCGTCCGCTGCGACGCCATCCAAGGTGGGTGGCGTGACCAAAGCGGCGCCGAAGAAAGCCAAGCGGAAGAAGCACAAGCTTGCCAAGCCGGCGCCGAAGGCCGACGCGATGCCCAAGGCCGACACCGCGCCGAAGGCCGCGGCAATGCCCAAGGCCGACACCGCACCGAAGGCAGGCACGACCAAGTAAGGCCTCGTTGTACGGATGCAGCGAGGCTGTCCGACCACCATGGTCTCGTTGCAATCTACAGCAAAAGTCAATATAATCATTGGGAGTTTGCGATTTCCCGGCTTCCGATCCTCCGCCCAACTCCGGTTGGGTGGCACGAGGAAAGATGACGTGCACGCCCGAACTGCGACACCGACTCGCAGTTGAAGGCGGCGGAAGACGCGAAGGCAACCGCAGCGTCGAAGATGGCGCCGGCGCCGGCCAAGGGCACATTGAACACGCCCGAAGCCGACAAGGCGATGCAAAAGCAAAAAGGGCAATAGGACTGATCTGGCGGCGGGATTGCACGTTGTATCCCGCCTTTTGACTCGTTAACCCAACGCGCGAAGCTAAAAGCGGTCAGACACCAAAGCTACTGTCGAAGCCCGCATCGCCTCGCGCACGCATCCACATTTCTCTGAGGACAACACATGAACAAGAAACTGATTGCTGCTCTGTTCGCCGGCGCGTTTGCATTCGCCTCCGTGTCGGCAATGGCCCAGGAACTGACCCCGCCGACTCCCGTCGACCAGGCGAAGCTGAAAGCCGAGCGGGCCACGGCCAAGGCCAAGTGGGACAAGATGACGCCGGGGGAAAAGGCTGCCACCCGCAAGGCGATGCAGGCGAAGAAAGTGTCGGAACTGACGGCACTGGAGATGGTCGCGGAAGAGGGCTACGCCAGCGCCGTGACCGGCGACGATGCGGCCAAGTTCAAGTCCGAGCGCGCCGCGGCCAAGGCCAAGTTCGACAAGATGACGCCGGCAGAAAAGGCCGCCATGAAAAAGGCCGCGCAGTCGAAGAAGCTGTCGGAACTGTCGATGGTGGAAAGGGTGTCGGTAGGACCATAAGTCCGATCCGAACGCCGGGACTCGCAACGTCCGGCGTGTTTGCAAAAAGGCAGGGGCCGCTGGTTTCTGCCTTTTTTGTTAGTGGCGCGCGAGCGTGCGGCTAGTCCATGACAAAGCATCGCATCGTCGTAGGTCTCTCCGGTGGCGTCGATTCGTCGGTTGCCGCGTGGCTGCTCAAGAAGGCCGGCCACGAGGTCATCGGCGTCTTCATGAAGAACTGGGAAGATGACGATACCGACGAATACTGCTCGTCGAGACAGGACCTGGTCGACGCGGCGTCGGTCGCAGACGTCGTGGGAATCGAGCTTGAGGCGGTGAATTTCGCGGCCGAATACCGCGACCGCGTCTTCGCTGCCTTCTTGCGCGAATACGCTGCCGGCCGCACGCCGAACCCGGACGTGCTGTGCAACAGCGAGATCAAGTTCCGCTCGTTTCTGGACCACGCGCGCACGCTTGGTGCGGACCGTATCGCGACCGGCCATTACGCGCGGCTGCGGCACGGGGATGGCGGTGTCGAATTGCTGAAGGCGGCCGACGCGTCCAAGGATCAAACCTATTTCCTGCATCAGCTCGCGCAGGACCAGCTCGGGAGCGCGCTTTTCCCCGTCGGCGACATGACCAAGCCTCAGGTTCGCGCGCTGGCGCGCGAACAGGGTATTCCGACTTACGCCAAAAAGGATTCGACCGGCATCTGCTTCATCGGCGAGCGGCCGTTCCGCGAGTTCCTCGCCCGCTACCTGCCCAAGCAATCCGGGCCCATGCGAACGCCGGACGGCGTGGTTGTCGGCCGCCACCAGGGCCTCGCTTACTACACGCTCGGCCAGCGGCAGGGCTTGGGCATCGGCGGCACCCACGGTGGAAACAGCGAGCCATGGTTTGTGGCGGGCAAGGACCCGGCGAGCAATGCCTTGCTGGTGGTGCAGGGACACGACGACCGCCGCCTGTATTCGAGCGTTGTGGAAACCGGACCGATGCATTGGATTGCGGGTGCGCCGCCGCGAACATCGAGATTGGCGGCGAAGACACGCTATCGGATGCCCGATGCGTCGTGCGTTCTGGAACCACTGGAGCCGCTGGAGTCGCACTGGCGCGCCCGGTTCGACTCCCCGCAGTGGGCGCCGACTCCCGGCCAGTACCTGGTGGCCTACGAGGGCGACGTGTGCCTGGGCGGCGCGGTGATCGAGTCCGCCCGCAACGAAGGCGCGATCGGCGCCGGTCAGCGCGCGGAGCGGATTGCGGTCTGACGGAAAAGTAGCGCGAAGCGGCTTAAAACGCCGCTGCCCGGAGACCAGAGCGCAACGGTGCGCGACGGCGCACGTGCGCAAGTACGATTGCGGCGCTGAACAAAGCGCCGCGAGCCGATCAGAACGGGATGTCGTCGTCCAAGTCGTCGACGTTTTTCTTGGACGGCGCGGCGCCGCCCTTCGCGCTCGGGGCCGATGCCGATGGGGCTGCGGCGCCTGAAGTGCGCTCGCGGTCCGGCGGCTCGTCGACGGTGTGGACCGCGCCGCTGCCCTCACGGCTGCCGAGCATCTGCATGCGGTCGGCGACGATTTCGGTGGTGTAGCGATCCTGTCCTTCCTTGTCCTGCCACTTTCGAGTCTGCAAGCGTCCCTCGACGTAGACCTGGCGGCCTTTTTTCAGATACTCGCCGGCGATTTCGGCTTGCCGGCCGAAAAAGACGATGCTGTGCCACTCGGTCTTTTCCTGCTTGTCGCCGGCCTTGTCCTTCCACGTGTCGGTGGTGGCGAGGCGAATATTGGTGACGGCGTCGCCGCCGGTCGTATACCGGGTTTCCGGATCGCGGCCCAGATTGCCGATCAGAATCACCTTGTTGACTGAGGCCATTGCGTATCCCCTTCGAAGTGTTCGTCGATTGTATGCCGGCGCGGGCGAGGCCGGAATCGGCCGTTCGGATTATGCCGCGGTTGGAGCACGTTGGAGATGCCGCTCATTTATCCGCGGCAACCGCGGCAGCGGCGCGACGCCGAATGGCGCGGAGCGGGTCGGCTTAGAAAGAGCAACCGAAAGGGAGTATATTAGCAGGTTGTCCACCGCTACTGCACCGGCATGGAATACATCCGCATTCGCGGCGCACGCACGCACAATCTCAAGAATATCAATCTCGATCTGCCGCGGCACCGGCTGATCGTTATCACCGGTCTCTCCGGGTCGGGCAAGAGCTCGCTGGCGTTCGACACGCTCTACGCCGAGGGCCAGCGCCGATACGTCGAGTCGCTCTCGGCCTATGCGCGGCAGTTCCTGCAGCTCATGGAAAAGCCCGACGTCGACCTGATCGAAGGCCTGTCGCCGGCGATCTCGATCGAGCAGAAAGCGACGTCGCACAACCCGCGATCGACCGTCGGCACCGTCACCGAAATCCACGATTACCTGCGGTTGCTTTATGCGCGGGTCGGCGAACCGTATTGCCCCGACCACCCCGAGCAGAAGCTGGCGGCGATGACTATTTCGCAGATGGTCGACGCGGTGCTGATGTTGCCCGAAGAAACCAAGCTGATGATTCTGTCGCCGGTGGTCGTCAATCGCAAAGGCGAGCAGGCCGAGCTGTTCGTCGAGCTGCGCGCCAAGGGCTTCGTTCGGGTGCGCATCGACGGCATGGTGTACGAAATCGACGCCACGCCGCGCCTGACCAAGAATCAGAAACACACCGTCGAAGTGGTCGTCGATCGGCTGCGTGTGCGCCAGGATCTCAAGCAGCGGATCGCCGAGTCGTTCGAGACTGCGCTGCGCCACGGTGACGGGCGCGCGATCGCGGTCGAGATGGATTCCGCTGAGGAGCATCTGTATTCGGCCAAGTTCGCCTGTCCGATCTGCAGCTACTCGCTGCAGGAGCTCGAGCCGCGCCTGTTCTCGTTCAACAATCCGATGGGGGCTTGCCCGCGCTGCGACGGCCTCGGCGCGATCAGTTTCTTCGACCCCAAGCGTGTGGTCGCTTTTCCGCAGCTGTCGCTGGCCTCGGGCGCGATCAAGGGCTGGGACCGCCGCAACCAGTTCTATTTCCAGATGCTGCAGAGTCTCGCCAAGCATTACGGCTTCGACCTGGAAAGGCCGTTCAACAAGCTCTCCGATCGCATCCAGCAAATGATCCTGTACGGCAGCGAAAAGGAGAAGATCGCCTTTCAGTATCTCTCCGACCGCGGCAAGACCATTGTTCGTGAGCACGCCTTCGAGGGCATCATTCCCAATCTCGAGCGCCGCTATCGCGAGACCGACTCGATGATGGTCCGCGAGGAGCTGGCCAAGTACCTGAACTCGAAGCCGTGCCCCGAATGCGACGGCACGCGCCTCAAACGCGAGGCGCGTCACGTCAAGGTCGGACCGGTCGGCAACGAGCGCGCGATTTTCGAGGTCAGCAGCTGGCCGCTGAAGCAGACCGGCGAGTTTTTTCGCGGGCTGAAGCTCGAGGGACAGCGGCAAGCGATCGCCGACAAGATCGTCAAGGAGATCGTCAGCCGGCTGCAGTTCCTGAACAACGTCGGGCTCGATTATCTGTCGCTGGACCGTTCGGCGGAAACGCTGTCGGGCGGCGAGGCGCAGCGCATCCGGCTTGCGTCGCAGATCGGCTCGGGCCTCACCGGCGTGATGTACGTGCTCGACGAGCCTTCCATCGGTCTGCACCAGCGCGACAACGACCGTCTGCTCACGACGCTGAAACACCTGAGGGATCTCGGCAACAGCGTGATCGTGGTCGAGCACGATCAGGATGCGATCCTTTCCGCAGACCACGTGGTCGACATGGGACCCGGCGCGGGAGAGCACGGCGGGCACATCGTCGCCCAAGGCACGCCCGACGACATACGGAGCGCGGAACATTCTCTGACCGGACAATATCTTGCCGGGCGGCGCGAGATTCCGATTCCGTCGCACCGGCACAAGGCCGACCTCAAGCGCACTTTGACCATAACCGGGGCAACGGGCAACAACCTGCAGCAAGTAACGCTCAAGCTGCCGGTGGGACTGTTTGTCTGCGTGACCGGCGTCTCCGGCTCAGGCAAATCGACGCTGATCAACGACACGCTGTATCACGCGGTGGCGCGGCATCTGTACGGCAGCAGCGCCGAGCCGGCGCCGTATGTCGAAATGGAGGGCCTCGAACACTACGACAAGGTGATCAGCGTCGATCAAAGCCCCATCGGGCGCACGCCGCGGTCGAATCCGGCGACGTATACGGGATTGTTCACGCCGATTCGCGAGCTTTTTGCGCAAGTGAGGGAGGCGCGCGAGCGCGGCTACGGGCCGGGCCGGTTTTCATTCAACGTCAAGGGCGGACGTTGCGAAGCCTGCCAGGGCGACGGGCTGATCAAGGTCGAAATGCACTTCCTTCCCGATGTCTACGTGTCGTGCGACGTCTGTCACGGCCAGCGCTACAACCGCGAGACGCTGGAGATTCAGTACAAGGGGCGCAACATCCACGACGTGCTGTCGATGACCGTCGAGCAGGCGCATACGTTTTTCGAGCCGGTGCCGGTGGTCGCACGCAAGCTGCATACCCTGCTCGACGTGGGCCTCGGTTACATTACTCTCGGCCAGTCGGCGACGACGCTTTCCGGCGGCGAGGCGCAACGGGTCAAGCTGGCGCTCGAGCTGTCCAAGCGCGACACCGGTCGCACGCTGTACATCCTCGACGAGCCGACCACGGGCTTGCATTTCCACGATATCGAGCTGTTGCTGACCGTGTTGCACCGGCTGCGCGACCATGGCAATACGGTGGTGGTGATCGAGCACAACCTGGACGTGATCAAAACCGCCGACTGGGTCATCGACCTCGGGCCGGAAGGCGGAGCAGGCGGCGGGAAGATCATTGCCCAGGGACCGCCGGAGCATGTCGCCGGAATCGCCGAAAGCTATACCGGACGTTACTTGAAGCCGGTGCTGAATCGACGTGCGAGCAAGCGCACACCGGCCCCGACCGTTGCTCCGGTCCGTGACGGGCGCGAAAGAAAGCAGCCGGCCGACCTTCTCGGCGAGTAAACGAAGAATCGCGAAGCGCCGCCGTACCAGCGGACAAAAAAAGCGCGGCCGCGGCCGCGCTTTTTGCTGCTGGGGTATTACTGGATCGTAATCTGCTTCGCGTTGGCCTTGGCGATCTTCGGCAGCGTCAGTTGCAGCACGCCGTCGACATGCCTGGCTTGCGCCGCGTTGGCGTCGACCGCCTCGGGCAAGCGGATAGAACGGCTCGCCTTGCTGAAGGTCCGCTCTTTCCACAGCGTCTTGCCGCTCGCTTCGACTTCATCGAGGAACTCGGCGCCGATGGTGACGTCACGGTCTTCGACGTTGACTTCGATCTTGTCCTTGGCGATGCCCGGAAGCTCTGCCTTGACGATGTACGCTTCCGGCGTTTCCACGACGTCCAGCGCGATGGCACGGCCGGTGGCGCCGGTGTCGGCGTTCACCGACGGCAGCAATACGCCAAGGGCGCGATCGAACGCCCGGTCCAGCGGGTTGTAGTAACGAATCAGGTTGCTCATCTCTCTTCTCCATAGGTCGGCGGCGATTCCGTCGCCGCACACGACAACAAGATGGAGATGGCGCCAGACATTTCAAGGGGGATCGCCAATGCGCGCCGGCAGCTCTCCGGCCGACGCGGCCGGCGCTGGCTCGACGGCTGGCTCCGCTGCCCCGGCCCCCATGGTCGGCTCAGTTGCCACCTGAGTGGCCAACTCAGTGGCCAACTGAGCGGCCGGTGCGCTCACGGTGATCGCGGCAAGAATCCCTTGCAGCAGCGCGACGGGCGCGGGCGGGCAACCGGGAATCGCGACGTCGACCGGGATCACGTTCGACACCCGCCCGAGGCTCGCATAGCTCTCGCCGAAGATGCCGCCACCGCAGCCGCAATCGCCGACCGCCACCACCAGCTTCGGATCCGGTGTCGCATCGTAGGTCCGCTTGAGCGCGATAGCCATGTGCTTCGACACCGGCCCGGTCACCAGCAGCATGTCGGCGTGGCGGGGGCTGGCGACGAATCGGATGCCGAGGCCCTCGATGTTGTAATAGGGGTTGGCCAGTGCGTGAATTTCCAGCTCGCAGCCGTTGCACGAACCGGCATCGACCTGGCGGATGGTCAGCGCCCGCCCGAGCACGCGCAGGATTTTTTTCTGCAGCCTGGCGACAAGGACCATCTCGTCCGCGGGTGCAGGCGGCGGCTCGGTCTTGATGCCGCACTTGGCGATCTGGCGCAGGACGTGAAGCATGGTTACAGATCGTGGCCCGAGTACGACAGGTTGAACGACTTGTTGATCAGCGGAAAGTCGGGAACGATGTTGCCGATGACCGCGTGCTCGATGACCGGCCAGTTTTGCCATGACGGATCGTGCGGGTGGCAGCGGCGAATCGCGTCGTCGGGTCCGCTTTCAACGGCGACCCATACCGGTCCGCGCCAGCCTTCGACGCAACCAAGCGCGGGCTTGAATTCGCGCAGCGCCGGCAGCGCAGTCATGATGTCGCCCTGCGGCAGCGCATCGAGAATGACATCGATCAGGCGCAGCGACTCCAGCGCTTCGTCGAAGCGCACCGCGACCCGCGCGGCCACGTCACCGTCGCGGTTGCCCGCGCGCCGAACCGCGAGTGCGTCGTACGGCGCAAGCGCAAAATCGCAGCGCAGATCGTCGGCAACGCCGCTCGCGCGGGCGGCGAAGCCGCATAATCCGAGCTTGGCGGCCAGCTCGTTGCTTACCCGGCCGCAGTTGCGAAATCGATCCTGAAGGCCGGCGTGGTCGTCGTAGATGTCGCGCAGGAGGCGAATCTCGCGATCGAGCGCGGTGCATTGCCGGCGCATTTCGGCGCTGGAATCGGGTGCGAGATCGTGCGCGACGCCGCCCGGAACGATGACATCCATCAACAAGCGGTGCCCGAACGCGCGCCGGTTGAGGCGCAGAAAATCCTCTTTCAGACGCGAGAATTGGGCGAGGCCGAACGCGAATCCGCCGTCGTTGCCGAGATAGCCCAAGTCGCCCAAGTGGTTGGCGACCCGTTCGCGCTCGAGGCACAGCGCGCGCAGCCACGTGGCGCGCTGGGTAAGCTCCAGACCCGCGATCGCCTCGACGGCTTGAGCGTAGGCCCAGCCGTAGGCGACGGTGCTGTCGCCGGAAATCCTGGCGGCGAGACGGGACGCGCCGGTGATCGACAGCGTCTCGAAGCGTTTTTCGATGCCCTTGTGCGCAAAACCGAGCCGCTCCTCCAGCCGAAGCACTTTCTCCCCCACGACCTGGAAGCGAAAATGTCCGGGCTCGATCGTCCCGGCATGCACTGGCCCGACGGCGATTTCGTGCACGCCGTCGCCGGACACCCGCACAAAGGGATAGTCTTCCTCGCCCGGCTCCCATTTCGGCGACGCGGCGAAGTCTCGGCGCAGCGGAAATTGATCGATCGGCCATGCTGCCTGCCACGCCCAGGGCCGCGGGTCGTCGCTGTCGCACTGGGTGCCGACTAAGTCGAACGCCGCGCGCTGCATCCGATTCGCCACCGGAAAGATGATCGACAGATCGGGATAGCGCGCCTCCCCATCCGGAAGCGTGTGCTCGAGCAAGGTCAGGCCCTCGCGGTCGCGCAGCAGAACGTGCACGCAAAAGCCTCGCTCGCGGTCGCGCTCGTCGCTCGCCCAGAGCGCCGCCAGTTGCCCGCCTTGCTCCCACGCGAGTCGGCATGCGGTCAGCAACTGGCCCGAGCTCACGGGGCAGCGCTGCGCGGGAACCGCGCAGGCTAACGTCGCGGAAGAAACACCGAGGGGCGAGACGTTCATCGAAGCCGATGTCCCATTAGCCGATGAGTTTCGCGGCCTGCCGGTACCAGTCGGCGAGGAAGGGTGGGATCCAGAGGCCGAGCATGAGCACGATGGCCAGATGCACGAACACCGGGGTCATCGCCGGCCGATGTGGCAGCCGCTTGGCGGTGGTTTCCCCGAACACCATCGGCTGCACTTTGGAAAATACCGCGGCGAACGCGACGCCGAGCGAAAGCAGCAGCAGTGGCGTCGCCCACGGCTGCTCGCGCATCGCCGTGGTCAGGATCAGAAACTCGCTGGCGAAGACGCCGAAAGGCGGCATGCCTAGAATCGCGAGCGTCGCCAGCACCAATCCCCAGCCGATGGCGGGGCTGATGGTGATCAGGCCGCGGATGCCGTCCATAAGCTGGGTGCCGGTCTTCTGCGCCGCGTGTCCCACCGCGAAAAAAATCGCCGACTTGGTCAGCGAGTGCACCGTCATATGCAACAGGCCGGCGAAGTTGGCGATCGGGCCGCCCATGCCGAAGGCGAAGGTGATGATGCCCATGTGCTCGATCGACGAGTAGGCGAACAGCCGCTTGATGTCCCTCTGCCGCGACAGCAGGAACGCGGCGACGACCACCGACAGCATGCCGAAGCCCATCATGAGCCCCTTGGCGAACGAGGTCTGCAGCGAGCCGTCAACCAGCACTTTGCAACGGACCACCGCATAGAGCGCGACGTTGAGAAGCAACCCCGAGAGCACGGCGGATACCGGCGTCGGACCCTCGGCGTGAGCATCCGGCAGCCAGTTGTGCAGCGGAACGAGCCCGACTTTGGTGCCGTAACCGACGAGCAGGAACACGAACGCGAGCGAGAGCACGGTCGGCTCGAGCTGACCCTTGACGGCATTGAGCTCGGTCCACAACAGCGCGCCGCCCTCCGCGCCAAGAAGCTTCTCGGCGGCGAAATAGAGCAGGATGGTGCCGAACAGCGCTTGCGCGATGCCGACCCCGCACAGGATGAAGTACTTCCATGCGGCCTCGAGACTTGCCGGAGTGCGGTAGAGCGACACCAGCAACACCGTCGCCAGCGTCGCCGCCTCCATCGCCACCCACAGGATGCCCATGTTATTGGTCAGCAACGCCAGCAGCATGGTGAAATTGAACACCTGGTACATGCTGTGGTAGAGGCGCAGTCGTGCGGGCGTAAGGCGTCCGTGCTCGCGCTCGATTCTCATGTACGGCCTGGAGAAGATCGACGTGGTGAAGCCGACAAATGCGGTGAGCGCCACCAGAAACACGTTGAAGGAATCGACGAAGAACAAGCGGTCGAGCACCAGCAGCGGGCCATGAGAGATCACGCGCACCGCCAGCGCGACCGCGGATAGAAACGTGGCCAGACAGACGACCACGTTGACCGTCGCTGCCTGGTCGCGGTGGCCGATGGCGGCAAGCGCGAGCGCGCCGGCGACGGGGAAGCCGAGGACGACAAGGATCTCGATCACTCCTCTTCCTTCAGGTGCTCGAGATGCTTGAGATCCAGGCTGTCGAACTGCTCCCGGATCTGGAAGAAGAAGACGCCGAGGATCAGCATGCCGACCAGGACGTCGAGCGCGATGCCGAGCTCGACCACCATCGGCATGCCGTAGGTCGCGCTGGTCGCCGCAAAGAACAGCCCGTTTTCCATCGACAGGAATCCGATCACCTGCGGGATCGCCTTGCGCCGCGTGATCATCATCAGGAAGGACAGCATCACGCTGGCCATGGCGATCCCCAGCGTCGCGCGGGTCACCGTGTTGGCAAGCTGCGAGATGGGCAGTGCCAGGTTGAATGCAAACACGACCAGCACGATGCCGATGAGCATGGTCATGGGAATATTGATCAATCCCTCGACGTCCCAGCGAACGTCAAGCTTGCGGATCAGCCGGTGCAGCAGCCACGGCAGCAGCGCGACCTTGAGTATGAGCGTCAGTCCGGCCGACCAGTAAAGATGTCTTTGACCGGTGGCGAAGGCGACAATGGCGGTTGAGCTCGCCAGCGCGAGCCCTTGCGCCGCGAACAGATTGATCAGCGTCAACACGCGCCGCTGCGCGAGCATCGCGAACGCAAGCAACAGCAGCACGGCGGCCAGCAGGTTGATAAGCTGTGCCCAAAGCGGGGTTGCGGTCATCGCGTGCTTTCTAACTCCCCAGCAGCAGGTTGACCAGCATCGCCAGTACCGCGAGCAGGAACGCCGTGCCCAGGAACTCGGGCGCGCGAAAGATGCGCATCTTCGCCGACAAGGTTTCGATCAGCGCAAGGGCGAGGCCGCCGACGGCGAGCTTGGCAATGAGCACCGGTGTGGCGCTGAGAATGGCCGGCCAGTCGGAGCTGCCTTGCGCGATCCCGAACGGCAGGAAAAGCGCAAAGCCGATGCACGAATAGTTGAACAGCTTCAGCGCCGATGCCCACTCGATCAGCGCCAGGTGGCGCGCCGAGTATTCGAGCGTCATCGCCTCGTGGATCATGGTGAGCTCGAGGTGCGTCGCGGGGTTGTCGATGGGAATGCGCGCATTCTCGGCCAGCGACACCATGGTGAACGCGACGCCGGCGAAAGCGAGGCTGGGGTAGATCGCGATCTCGCGATGCGCCAGGGTTTCGACAATCATCGGCAACGAGGTCGAGCCCGAAAGCAGCGATGCGGTGAACAGCACCATCAGCAGTGCGGGCTCGGCCAGGAAGCCGACGAACATCTCGCGTCGTGCGCCCATGGTTCCGAACGCGGTGCCGATGTCCATTGCCGCAAGCGCGATGAAGACACGCGCCAGCGCGAACAGCCCGACCAGCGCGATTGCATCCGCGGCGCGGGCGAACGGCAGGTCGGTTGCAAGCGAAGGAACGATCGCCGCCACGAGCGCCATGGCGCCGAACACGATGTAGGGCGTCACGCGAAAAATGGGCGACGCATTTTCGGCGACGACCGCATTCTTGTGGAACAGCTTGCGGATCATCCGGTAAGGCAGAAAGAGCGATGGCGCGCTCTTGTTCGAAAGCCACGCGCGACACTGGTTGACCCAGCCCACGAGCAGCGGTGCGAGCAGCAGCGCGATGGCAAGCTGCAGCAGTTGCGAGAGAAACCCGGTCGCCGTCATCGCGCAGTCATCGCGCAGTAATCGTTGTCGTCATCTGACGAAAAACAGCAGCGCGAGCAGCGTGCAGAAGCTGTACGTCAGGTAAATGGAAATACGGCCTTGCTGGATTCGTCCGATCAGCCGCGCCATCGCGTCGGCGCTGTGCACCACCGGCAGATAGAGCCAATGCCAGAAATGATCCTCGAGCGCGACCTTGTATTGCGGCCTGACATCGAACGGCGACGGCAGCGTGCGCTCGATGCGGAAAAAAGGCTCGAATACCTGCCGGATCGGCTGGCCGAAACCCTCCGCCGTATCCTGCATTCGCGGCGTCTGCAAGGGAAAGCCGCAGTCCCACGCCGGGCCCCTGCGGGTGTGGCCGCGATAGAGCCGGTGCACGACCTGAACGGTAAGTGCCACGACCGCGGCGATGACGGCGAGGAAGATGATCGGGCTGTAACTCGAGCGATCGGCATTCACCGGCGCCAGCAGCATCCAGCTCCCGCCCCCGCCCCTTGCACCGACAGTCGAGCCGACCAGCATCGCGTCCACCGGATCGATGAGCGCGATGACGTTCACGGGAAAGAGGCCCAACACCACGCAGCCGAGCGCGAACCAGACCAGCGCCGCGCGTTCGAGCCAACCGGGATCCTTGGCATAGGCGAGGTTGGGCTCTCGCGGACGGCCCAGAAAGACCACCCCGTAGAACTTGACCATGACATACGCCGCCAATGCCACCGCGAGGACCAGCGCTGCCGCCGCCAGCGGCACCAGCATATTGACGAACGACTGCGGCAGGCTGGGCGTGAACAGGAAAGCCTGCAGCAGCAGCCATTCGGAGACGAAACCATTCAACGGCGGCAGCCCTGCCATCGCCAGCGTTCCGACCAACGCGAGCCACGCCACCCACGGCATGCGATGGATCAGTCCGCCGAGCTTGCCGAGGTTGCGCTCCTTGGTCGCGTGCAGCACCGAGCCGGTGGCCAGGAACAGCAGACTTTTGAAGAAGGCATGATTGAGCGCGTGATAAAGCGTCGCCGTGAGCGTCAGCGCGGCAAGCAGCGTCTTGTCGTAGGATTTGAACAAAATGCTGAGGCCGATTCCGGCGACGATGATGCCGATGTTCTCGATCGACGAATAGGCGAGAAGCCGCTTCATGTCGGTTTGCACCGTCGCAAAAATGACCCCGAACAGCGCGCTCGAGAGCCCGAGCACCAGCGCGACCACGCCCCACCACCACAGTTGGCTGTGGAGTAGATCGAAGGTCACGCGCAGCAGCCCGTAGATGGCGGTCTTGAGCATCACGCCGCTCATCAACGCCGAGACCGGCGAGGGCGCCGCCGGATGCGCCTCGGGCAGCCAGATATGCAGCGGCAAAAGACCCGCTTTCGCGCCGAAGCCGAACAGCGCGAGAAAAAACGCCATGCCGGGCCACGCTCCGGTGAGCGACACCGTGCGCATTGCGTCGAAGG